>CADCQR010000073.1 GCA_902803685.1 uncultured Erysipelotrichaceae bacterium | reverse complement strand
TTTAGATTTACATCCAAACCTTGCAATGAATGAAGCAGTCTTGATATTGATTTTAATTGCGCTAATCTTTCCATTAATACTAAATCATAATTTTCCATATAGAGTTGGCCGTGAGTAGAAAGCATCTTTCCCAAATAATCTTCAGCATCTGCTCCATGCAATTTTATTACTCTGTCTAATATTTCTCCATCAGTGCAGTATGTTTGAGTCAATAATTTTTCTTCTAATGATAACTCTTTTTGGTAAGTTGGCAATTCCCTCAAAGACTTCAAGAAGTTTTCTTCAATTATTTTATTAGAAAAGTAATCTTTAATTAAATTAGTTATTAAATTTTCATAGTTTTGTAGTATCATATTTATATGAGAAATCTCCTTTGTATAGTTTTGTCGCTTACAATTTTAACAGAGATTTCTCTTAGTGTGTATGTTTAATTAAGGTTTATCATGAGGGGCTTCATTTATGTCTGGAATAACAAAACTATTTTACTTTATTTAAGATTACTTTCTATTGCATTGTGTGCTGATTTGTAATACAATATGTGTACGATTTGGAGGAATATTATGCAAGTTATAACAAGTAAGGAAAATGAATACAGCGAAAGCATCGATCCTTTAGATGATTTTTTAAATAGAGTTGCTTTGATTGTGTGGGAAAAATATTGTCAATCATTTTTGAATTTAAAAAGATATGGACGTTATTTTATGGATCATGATGAGTGTATAGAACAAATAAAGTGTATTGTCTTAGAAGAATTATATAAATTTGGATTAGATGATTCTGACTTTGCTGAGGTCGTTTCGATTTACATAGATGATTGCACCATGCGTAAAGATTCTTTTATTTCTAGTAATCGTTTTATTTCGTTGCTTGAAAAATCTTATAGAGGAAGAACGAGAGATAGGTTGTTAGCACAAGCCAATATTTTAAGGCATTATAATGATATTAAAAATGGTACTCAAGAATTAGACCCTGATTATAGTTTTGATGCTGAAGATGATTTTAATTTTGCTGAATTTACTATGGATACAAGTGGTAATGGTCCATTAGAGCACCAGCAAAAAGAACCAGTTGCAGACGAAGTAGAAGATATTGTTGCCGAAGAAGAGAATATCAATATACGTAAGCCAATCACTAGAACCAGGAATAGTGCCGACAGTTGTGCTGAATATACCAAGGATTTATTGTTGGCAAAGGCTGATCCTGTTAATGTTAGTTGTGAATCTTCGTATCCAAATCCAGGATATGTATGTGGCGATATAACTATCGTTGAAAGAGACCTTTATGACTCAGATGGATTATTATATGGTGATGTGTATATAGCTTGTAAGCAGGATTTGCCAAAAGTAAGAAAACTTGTAAATATTATGGGAAATAATAATGTGGATGATAATGAAAATAAGTAATAGTTTAGGAGTAATTATTATTACTCTTTCTCTGTATTCAACTGCATAATATATGAAATCTTCACTCTTTTATAAAATGCTTTCTTATCAGATAAAGATTTCTATTTTCGATTTTATTTGAAAAGTAGTCTTTGATTAAATTATTTATTAATTTTTTATAATTTTGTAGTATAACATTTTTATGAGAAATCTCCTTTGTATAGTTTAACCACTTACAATTCTATTAAAGATTTCTCTTTTTGTATTTAACCACCAAATCATTATATACAATCAAGAATATAAAAAACTTGTAAAAGATATCCAAATATATTAAAATAAATACGAAGAGGAGATGATACTGTGTTACATGATATTTTGTTACTACTTGTTGGAATAGTAATAGGAGCAGTAATTGGTTTTTTTATAGCAAAATACTTTATGCAAAAATATATTAAAGATAATCCTCCGATTAATGAAGAAATGATTAAAGCTTTAATGTCACAAATGGGTAGAAAACCAAATCAAAAACAAATAAATCAAATGATGAAGCAAATGAATAAATATCAATAATGATATTTATTTTTTCTAATAGGTGATAGAATGAAAAACTTTAAAGAGAAATTGGCACTTGTACCAACAAAACCAGGCAGTTATCAAATGAAAAATAAAGACGGTGTTATTATTTATGTTGGTAAAGCAAAAAATCTTCAAAGAAGGCTGAGAAGCTATTTTACAAGAACCGTTACTGGTAAAACACGATTGTTAGTAGAAGATATAGATGATTTTGACTATATAGTAACATCTAGTGAATTGGAATCGTTAATATTGGAAATTACATTAATAAAAAAATATGATCCTAAATACAATATCTTATTAAGGGATGATAAGACATATCCATATATAGAATTAACAAACGAGAAATATCCGGTTGTAAAAATAGTTAGAAATACTAAAAGAAGAAAAATAAAAAATTACTTGTATGGACCATTTCCTAATGCTACAGCGGCAAGAAAAACAGTAAATATAATAAATAGATTATATCCCCTTAGAAAATGTGAAAGATTGGAAAAAGAATTGTGCCTTTATTATCATATACACGAATGTTTAGGTTTTTGTAAAAAAGATATCGGCAATAATGAGATAGAAGTAATAAAAAAAGAAATAATTTCCTTTTTGAAAGGAGACTCGTCAAAAGTTGTAGAAAAAATTAATATTGAGATGGAAAAAGCATCTGCATCAATGAATTATGAGAGGGCAATTGAATTAAGGGAAATGCTAAATGACATAGATACTACGCTTAAAAAGCAAAAGATAGACCTTAATAATAATGAATCATTCGATTTAATAAACTACTATGTAGATAAAAATTATTTATCAATTGAAATATTTTTTATACGTGATGGATTGCTATTTGGTAGACACAATGAAATAGTACAACTAGTAAATGATCCGGTCGAAGATGCAGAAGAATATATAATTAAATTCTATGAAAAAGGTGTAATTATGCCTAAGGCTTTATATATCCCGTTAGACATAGATGAAGAACTCTTAAGTAGCTATTTTGATGTAAAGGTATTTAAGCCACAAAAAGGTAAAATGAAAGAACTAATGGATTTAGCCTTAGATAATGCAAAGGAACAACTAGATTTGCAAGAAGAGACTTTACAAAAAAATGATCAAGAAAGATTTAAAGCTATTGATGAATTAAAAACTCTTTTAGGAGTTGATAAAGTATCAAGAATGGAAGCTTTTGATAATTCTCATTTATTTGGAACATTTTATGTTGGCGGTATGGTAGTATTTGATGACTTCTTACCTTTAAAAGATGAATATAGGAAATATAAAATAAGTGCTGATGTAAAAGATGATTTATCAGCGATGAAAGAAGTATTATATAGAAGATACTATAAAGTATTGATGGAAAACCTAATTAAACCCGATTTAATTGTAATGGATGGTGGTATGACTCAAATTCAAGTAGCTAAAGAGATAGTTAACTCATTAGGTTTAAATATTCCAATAATTGGTTTAGTAAAAGATACAAAACATAGAACTAGTCATATAATGAATGAAAATTATGAATTATTAGATGTACCAAAAGATTCAAATTTATTCTTATTTTTGACTAGAATCCAAGATGAAGTACATAGATATGCAATAAGTTATCATAGAAATATTAAAGCAAAAGGTTCTCTTGCTAGTATTTTGGATATGGCGCCGGGAATTGGAGAAGTTAGAAGAAAAGAATTATTAAAGAAGTTTGGCTCATTAAAGAAAATGAAAGAAGCAAGTGTAGAAGAATTGCAAACTGTATTACCAGAAGATATTGCTGAAAGTTTCTATACTTATCTAAAAGAAATATAGTATAATTAAGGAGTAAGAAGGTGTGTTATGAAAAGAAAAACAAATCAAAAAGGATTTACAATGGTTGAATTATTAGGAGTAATTGTAATTATGGGTATTTTAACAACAATAGCAGTACCAGCGGTAACAAAATATATAACAAAGGCTCAAAAGGCATCAGAAGAAACAATGTTAAAATCAGTCTATGAAGCCACTAAAGATTATATGATGAAGGAAGATGTCATTATCATCAAGAAAGATGATTCTATAGATATAAAAGTAAACAGCTTAGTTGATAAACAGTACGTTGAGACTTTATTTGATCCAAAAGATAAAAATAAAAAATGCACAAATGATAATAGTGTAGTAACAGTAAAAAGGACTTCGGAGGCAAAAGACATTCCAATTTATGAATATAAAGTTAAGGTTATTTGTCCGAGTGGAACATACCAAAAAACTTTTTCTTAGTATTAACTAGAAAGTAGTAGGTGAAAAATGAGTAAAATTCAAGTAATGGATGAAGTTCTTGCAAACAAGATTGCGGCTGGAGAAGTTGTAGAAAAATGCATGAATGTTGTAAAGGAACTAGTAGAAAACTCAATAGATGCTAAAGCAACGGAAATATCAATTAAACTTGTGGACTCAGGTGTAAAGGAAATAGAAGTAACTGATAACGGAATTGGAATGGATGAAGAAGATGCTAAGATGGCTTTTCTTCGCCATGCTACATCTAAACTAAAGAATCTAGATGATTTATTCTATATAGAATCATTAGGTTTTAGAGGTGAAGCTTTACCATCTATCGCTAGTGTATCCAATGTAACGCTGAAAACAAGTGATGGGAAAGTAGGAACGCTAGTAAAAATAAATGGTGGTAAAGATTTAACGGTAGAAAGATGTGACCTACAAGTGGGTACTACAATAAAAGTACAAAATTTATTTTATAATACTCCAGTAAGATTAAAATATTTAAAAAATTTATATACAGAACTTGCGAACATAGTGGATTATGTAAATAAAATGGCTTTATCATATCCAAATATTAAATTTACACTAAGTAATAATGATAAGATATTAATGCAAACAGATGGTAATGGTGATTTATTAAAAGTAATCTACGAAATATATGGAGTAGAAGTAACTAAAAAAATGATTCCTGTAGAAGGAGAAAATGATGATTATTATATAAGTGGATATGTATCATTCCCAGAGCTTACAAAAAGCAATAGAAATTCTATTACTACTCTAGTAAATGGAAGAGTAATTAAAAACAATGAATTAAATAAAGCAATAATAGAGTGTTACCATACATATATTCATAAAGATAGGTATCCAATAATTGTATTAAATATAGATGTAGATCCAATTTTAGTAGATATAAATATTCATCCTACAAAAATGGATATTAAATTTTCTAAAATGGATACGTTAAAAACATTATTAGTAGATATGATAACAAGAAGATTAGAAGCAATATCACTAATTCCTGATGCTTCAACAAGAGACGTACGTGCCATAAATGAAGTTAGACATCAAATAATTGAAAAAGAAACGGATTATCAAACTGAAAAAGAAATAAAAAATCAAAAATATGAAGAAATTAAATTAGACTTTGAAGTGCAAGAAGAACAAATTGAAATAGAAAAACGGCTTTCTGCAATAAATCCAGAAGAAATAGTTGATGTTAAAACAGATTATAATAGGATTAAGAAGATGTATCCTAAGACAGTATTATTTGCTACATATATAGTCGCAGAAAACGATGATGGAATGTACTTAATTGATCAGCATGCAGCTGCTGAAAGAATTAATTATGAGAAAATATTAAAAGCCATGAAAGAAAAACCAATAATAATAGATTTATTGATACCAATAAAAATAGAAATGAAAAAGGATGAATTGATTCTATTAAAACAGCACATTAATTTATTAGAAGAATATGGCTTTAAAATCGAAGATTTTGGCTTTGATACAATCCTTGTTAGAACACATCCTAATTGGATAATAGAAGATAAAGCCGAAGAACTTATAAGAAAGATAATTGATATTTTAACAGATAAGGGTAATTTTGATTTTGATCAATTCGTTTGGCGTATTGCTGCAACAACTGCTTGCCGTATGAGTGTTATGGCTGGTGATTACATATCCAAAGAAGACCAAGAATGGATATTAGACAATATACGAAAGTGTGAAAATCCATTTACTTGCCCGCATGGACGACCAACAATAATAACATACACAAGATATGAATTAGAAAAGATGTTCAAGCGACAATTAGATTAACAGGAGGAATTTATGCAAGACATAGTAGTAATTGTTGGCCCAACTGGTGTTGGTAAAACTAAATTGAGCATTGAATTAGCTAAAAAGTTAGATGCTGAAATAATAAATGGTGACTCTGTTGCAATATACAAGCGTTTGAATATTGGCAGTGCCAAGCCTACAGTTCAAGAAAGAGCGGGAATACCACATCATCTTATTGATATAAGAGAGGTAGACGAAGATTATACAGTATTTGATTATCAGCAAGATGTAAGAAAGTTAATTACTGACATTTCCTCCAAAAATAAAAGAATAATAATAGTTGGAGGTACAGGCCTTTATATAAAAGCAGCGCTTTATGACTATCGATTTACAAAAACAGATGAAGCAAATAGAGATTATAGTGAATTGAGTAATGAAGAATTACTAATGAAAATAAAGAAATGTCTGCCAGAGTGTACCGTTCATTTAAATAATAGAAAAAGGTTAATACGCTTACTAAATAAACTAGAACATAAGGAAGTAATTACTAATAACAAGGATAAATTATTATATAACATAAAAGTAGTGGGACTAACGACGAATAGAGAGTATCTTTATGAAAGAATAAATAAACGTGTTGATATAATGATGAAAAATGGTTTGTTGGAAGAAGTTGAAAGTTTAAAAAATGAATATAAAAATTCTCGAATATTAAACTCAGGTATAGGGTATAAAGAATTTGCTAATTATTTCTTTAACAATGCCTCATTAGAAGACACTATAAATGCAATTAAGCAAAATTCAAGAAGATATGCCAAAAGACAGTATACATTTTTTAATCATCAATTTAATACGAAATGGTTTAATGTTGATTTTGCTGATTTTGATAATACGATAAATGAGGTATATCAATTTATTAATGGAGAAGATTATATATAATATTTCTCTATGTAACAAAAAAATAAGCATTTAGGGCTTATTTTTTTCTTTAGCTTTTTACTTCTTGATAAACATTTTGATCAAAAGTATGGGATTCACTATCTTGCTGTAGCAAAGTTTCAGTATCAATTAAAAAGTATTTATGGGATAAAAAGCTTCTCCCTGTTGTATATTTTCCATCATCCCATGTTAAGTCAAGATGCAACCATCGATTATTAATAAAGACAGCATTCCATATATGATTATCTGAAGTTATTCTCATACTTCTAATATTCATTTTTTGTAGAAATAGAAACATAGCATCAGTATATCCTCCACATACGGCCTTATGTTGAACTAAGGCACCATATGCCGTTGTAGAGTCATATGGACTATCAATTTCTGTAATCTTTTCAATAAAATCACTTTTCTCCTTATCATAATCAATATTATTTACTAAATAATCATGAATAGTCTTAATGTTATCTACATCAGATTTGCTTGAATTATATAATTGATTAAAAATTTCATCGACTTTTTTGTTCACTATATCTATTTTATCACTAGTATATTTTTTCTTTATTTTGAACGATACTATGTGAGTTCTTTCATCAAATCCGCAAGAAATTGAAGTATAGTCATTAAAAGGATGTGAAAATTCGTATATTTTACTGATTATGCTTTTTTCAGAGTCATAAATTAAATCTTGAGCATCTTTCCCACAATCTGCATATTCCTTAGTACATGTAAACATTATTTCATCTTGACCAGAATTAATAAATGTATGCATGGCATTAATCAATTCTTCTTTATTAGATGGATGGATGTATTTACTGTTCTGCACATAAATGTAGTCATCATCTAAATAATATTCGTTTTTATCAACAGTTAGTGTATTATAGTCAATCTTATTAACTATTTTATTGTAATAGTAATAAAAATCATATGGATCAAAGTATTGAAATGCTAGAAACCCAGCATATAATACTGTCCCAATCAAAATAATATTTATTATTAAGTCATAAACTAAGTCTAAAAAACTTCGCTTTTTATCTTTTTTTATATCTGTATTATTATCCATAAATAACACGCTCCAATAAATATAATTTTAGCAAGGAGTTCATAATTAGTAAATAATAACACTATTAATATATTTTTATTTACAAAAAAACAATTACTAAATGTAATTGCTTATTACTCCATTGTGTTTTTCATCTTTGTTAATCTTGACTTTAAACGAGCAGCTTTATTTTTGTGAACCAATCCTGAAGATACTGCTTTATCGATTCTTTGTACAGCGATATTTAATTTATTACAAGCTTCTTCCTTGCTTCCGTCTTTTACTTCACGTTCAAATTTTTTTATAGCAGTTTTCATGCTTGAAGTTACTAAAGTATTTACATCAGCTTTTTTAGCATTAGAACGCATACGTTTTTTTGCACTTTTAATATTTGGCATATTCTCACCTCACTTTTTCATAAAACAAGATAATCTTATCAAAAAACTTAAGAAAAATCAAATAATTTTTTATAATTTAGTTAATATTACTACTAGGTGAAAAACAAATGCATATTATAGATACTAAAAAAATGAATTTAAGAACAGATTTATTAATAGATAGTCAAGAAATTAAAAATGAAATTTATACTAATAATGGGGTATCATTATATCGTTCAAAACGTAATTCATACACTTTTTCAACGATAACATTTATCGATAGTACTGATAGTACTCAAAGAAAAATCATAGAAAGGCTATTAACTGAAGAACTGGCTAATTATATTGAGCCTAACTCAAAAGTACTTATTGTTGGTTTAGGTAACCGAAAATCAACACCTGACGCACTGGGGCCAAAAGTATTGGATAATATTCTAGTAACTAGGCATTTATTCTTAATGGGAGAAGTGCAGGGAGACTATTCTAATGTCGCAATATTTGAACCCTCTGTTTATGGAAATACTGGTATATCTTCAGTAGAACTAATTAAACATACTGTGGATATAGTTAAACCAGATTATACAATACTGATTGATAGTTTATGTACCTCAAATGAATCAAGGCTAAATAAAACTATTCAGCTTACAGATAAAGGCATAAATCCAGGTAGTGGGGTAAATAATAATCGTGGCGAATTATCAAAAGAAATTTTAAATTCAAAGGTAATTGCCATAGGAGTTCCAACAGTCTTAGATCTAGAAAGTCTGATATTAAATATTCTAAAAAAATATAATATCGATACCTATGAAATTGAAGATAATCTGATAGTAACTCCAAAAGAAGTTGATTATCTAATAGAAAAATTAAGCTTTATAATATCTAATAGTATTAATAATGTACTTCATCCAATAAATCGACATAATTAATTCTTCTGTTTTACTACTCTATATTTAGGTGGTTTTATGAAATTAAAAAATACAATGTTAAGTAGATTAAGAAGAAGAGTAATCTTTTGTTTTATAATGTTTGTAATAGGAATAATTATATCTTTCAAGAGCCTAGAAAAATATAATATCAATATTGAAAAAAAATATAATCAGTTTTTGATAGAAGAAGTTTTATCTGATAAAACCTATTTAGATAGAATAAAGACTATAAAAGAAAATAAACCATCTGAAAATGTTGAGGAAGCAAAGGAACCATTAATTTATATATATAATACTCATGATACAGAAGAATATGCCTCTAATAATCTTTTCTCCTTTGTGCCGAATGTTACAATGGTTAACTATATACTTAAAGAAAAATTTGAGCAAGCTAATATCCAAACTATAGTTGAAGAAAGAAGTATAAAAGAAATTTTAAATAAAAACAATTGGAATTATGCTTCAAGTTATAAAGCCAGTAGATTATATATTGATGATGTAAAAGATAGCTATCCTTCTATAAAATACTATATTGATGTTCATAGAGATAGTTTAGAAAAAGCTAAGACAACTACTATAATCAATGATAAAAGTTATGCTCAATTATTATTTATTGTTGGACTTGAAAATGATAATTATAAAGAAAATTTAGACTTTACACAAAAGATAGTAGATAAATTAAACGAAAGGTATCCTGGTCTATGTAAAGGTATTTATAAAAAAAGTGGCCCTGGAGTTAATGGTATCTATAATCAAGATGTATCTCCCAATTGTATATTAGCCGAATTTGGAGGGCAAGAAAATACTATATATGAAGTGTTAAATACAACTCTTGCATTTTATGAATGCTTTTTGGAGGTTATCAGTGAATAAGAAAATAAAAGGGCTCATAAAACCTATTATAAAACCAATTGCCTATATTCTCTTACTTTCCTTTGCAGCTGTTTATATTATTTCTTTGACTGGTTATTACAAAACTGTAGAGAATCAAAATAGTACACTAACAACAGAAGCGATAAATAGATTTGAAAAAGATGTATTAAATGGTGAAAAGATAGTTGCTTCAAATTATTTAGAAGAAAAAAAAGACTATAATAATCTTATATCTAGGGCTTTTATTAAATTAGGAAACATAATAGATAATATTTTTAATAAAATAATGCATTATATTATGCGGGAAATAGAGAGCGCCATAAATTAAAGACTTTAAAAAAAATAAAACTTATAGTATACTCTAATTAGAATAAAAAGTAGGTGCTAATTATGTTGGATACACGTAAAATAACTAGTAATATTATAGTAAGAGCTCAAGATATGGAAGAAGAATTACTAGGAAAATTGAATGTTTTAGATGATAAAAAAATAGAGACAGATTATTTAAAGGATGTTAAACATAAAGATGTCAGCACTTTGAATAATCTTTTAGAGTATTATGATAGTTTACATAGTAAATTAGAGCAAATAAGTTTTTATAATTTTGTTTTATATGTAATGGGAAGTGATAAGTTAGCTAGACAACTCATAAAGGAATTAAAAAATTTGTCATTATTAACTAGTACAGGATTATTAAAATATGCTAAAGACCAAGAATTTTATTCGAAACAAATAATAAGTAATTTTTTATTAAAATTAAGCTCCCTAGAAGGCGATAGTAGCGAGTCTCTATTGCGTAAAGAAGAAGAGAGCCTAGAAAATAAATTAGGTGTTATTTCTAATTATAAAACTTTTTTTGCACCAGTTGGGATAGTAAGAGAAGTCGAAGATATTGATTCATATATTGACTTTTTATCAGCACTAAAACTTAATAGCACCCAAATTAATGATGCATTATTGATGGCTTTATCATTCAACGTGGCTAAGCATAATCAAATACTAGAAGATTATGAACTCGATGTAAATTCAGATGCAACTGGGAAAAAGGTGGTCAATAAATTAGATACTTCTGAAAACTATGAAATACAAGCTACTGTTGAAGCTCCGATTACTTTTGTTTGTAGCGATGAGTTATTATCTGAATGCACAAAAGAAGAATCCACCCATGATAAAAAAACGGAAGCAGAGGAAGGAACCCTTTATACCCCCCCCATTGATAGAAGAAGATTAGTGCGAGCAGAAAAGCAACTAAAAGCAAATAAGCACCAAAATCCATATAAATTATTTAATGATTACTATGATACATTACTAGGAAATGACCAGGCTGATTCAGAAGAAATTATTGAAAAGGCTAAAATGTATTTGAAAAGAAATAGCAAGTATCTAAAAGGAATTAGCCCGGTTATAGAAAAAGATTTAGAAGATACCGTAAGCACCTGCTTAAAAAATGCAGCTTTAAGAGAAGAAATATATAAAACAACAGAGAATATTGAACGCTTATTGGCTTATGAGATAAAAACAATTATTGAAAAAGATAGTGCAGATATAGATTCACTAGCTATGGAATTAGCGCCAATAGTAAACTATATTGATAACAATCTAATAAAGAAAAAAGCATAAAGTGGGTGATAGTATGTTTTCTAAAAAAGAAGAATTAATATCTTTAATAAAAAAAGAAATTGAACAATTAAAAAAGGAAAAAGAAAATCAACTTGCATTAAATCATGGGTTGATAGAATTAAGAAAAGACCTAGAAAATGTCGAATCTATAATATATGTAAAATTAGAGGAACTAAAAGGAATTGTTTATAAGTTAAATATAGATGATAAAGATAGATTATACAAGGAATTAAAGACGATAAGAAGAATACTTACTATGAATAAGGACTATAAATCGACTTTAAGATTATTTAAGAAAGATAAAGAAGCCTATAGGTACTTTTTAGATAATTTCGATAAATTAAACGAGAAATTAGCACAGTCAGATCCTAAAATAGAGGAGTTAGATTCTAGAATTTCTAAATATAATAGTTTAATAGAAAATATTTTACAGGATAAATTTAAAATTACGACTTGTATTTTAAATTTATTGGAACCACTATTTAAAGATAATTCAGATGCTAGTGTACAACAAATATTGATCGAACTAATAGAATATGAAAATTCATGTTTTAAAACTACACTGTCTTCATCAAAAAAGAAGAATAATAAAGAAATTGACGATAGTGAATTGACCGAACTATTTAAAGAGTATAGTTATGATTATTCTGAACTAGCTGATTATTATAAGGCTTTGTTAAAAACTCATGGAAATTTGAAAAATATTAGAGGTATATTTAAAAAATTATTGGAATATCAGTTCCCAAAGATTAATGATCAATATGTACTTACTAGTATTTTACTAGGAAGTAACGCTGATACAATAGAGAAAGTAACTTTATTTGCCAGAGAAAACCATCTTATACCAAAAGCCTTGTTAGACTTAAGTGGTGCTTTATTAATACAAAACGATAATAATAAGACGGATGACTATTCTATAATGACAACTGGCAGTTCTGTTGATTTTATGAAGAATATAATGACATTAAAGAATGCTGATTTAAATCTTAATTATATATATCAAGGATGTAAATGTATCTTAACAATGCCTAATGCATTACTTGAGAAAAATTTGGATTTATTTTGCAAATATGGATTTTCTTTTGAACATAAGAGAAAGGGAGTTATAGATCCAGCTCCTTGTGCTCTAATGTCAAAAGATTTTGCTGCCATAGCAGATGCATTTATTGAAATTCATCCATTAGGACTTAAATACTTGATGGATAACTTAAGTAATTTAAAGACTGTCTCTAATAAAGATGCCTTGATGTTTTATAATATTTACATGTCTAATAAAGAATCAAAAGGCAATATTGACGATCCTGAAGATGGGCCATTTAGATTAATTAAAGAAGACGGAGAAGATAATTATCAATTAAAAGCTATAATTACACGGAATAGGCCAGATTTAAGAGGCACATATTATAAAGATATAAATGATGAAACTAAATTTAAAGTGACAAATACGATTATTCCAGAAATAGAAGAAAGAAGTTCTTATGATAGAATAATAGATAAATGTCAAAATATTCCTATTACTAATTCCATATTTAGTAACCCATATATAGTTTCTATTAATAAATATATAGATTATGATAGCCCCTTAATATATAATTTTGATGGAATAATTATTTCAAGATTAAAGGTATTAAGAATATACAATATACTATTGAAAAATGGTATAGAGGACTCTTTAGATAGCTTGCTATATGCAATTACATATAATACCATTATTAGTAGTACTGACTATTCAAAGATTTATAATTGTGTAAAAAAAGAAATTGAAGCAGGTGATTAAATGGATTTTTTACGGGAATTAAATATAGATAGTGAAACAATTGAAAAAATCAAAAATAATAATCTTCCTAGTGCTATAAGACAGTTTATCTGTGACAGAGAGAATGCTACAAAGATAATTAAATATATGCAAGAAGTAGGAATTCAAATAATTGATGATATTTTAATTAGAAGAATTGAAATATTTTCAATTGATTATGATAGAATTAAACAAGCTTTTGATGAATATAATATTAATTTATTAGTTGCCTTAGTAAATGAAGATATTAGTGCTGTAAACTTTTTATAAGATATTATACCTCGTTAAAAAACGAGGTTTTATATATAAAAAAAATAGCCTAAATATTAAGCTATAATCTTTAAATTTATTGGTATAATTCTTGACCTAGTAAACTTAAATTATCTGTCATTATAGAAAAATAGTCTTTTTTCTCGTCCTTTTCCTGTTCAGATAGGTTGCTTAGTTTGTTCAATTCGATTTTTTTGATATTTGGGTATGCTTCTAATAAGTCTTTTGTATTGTTGTTATCTTCATTACCAGAAAATGTAATGATATATGATATTGCTTTAGAATTTACTAACTCTCGAACAGTTGCAAGTGTTTTTTCTGTAGCATCATTATCAATGCAGTAAACTGTAAGCCCAAACTTTTCTAGATATTTTAAGCTTGAATCATTTATGATAATCGTTTTGTCATTTGCTTCTGCGATTGTATTCCTGTATTCTGCATCCAATGTTGATAATTCAATTTTTAGGTTTTCATATGAACTAATTATTTCCTTTTGTAAATAGGTGCTCGATACATATTCTAAAAGTCCATTTTTAACATTTTGTGTCATCATTAATAGAGATGAAGGATTAAGCCACAATTCCTCGGGCGCATAATCTGTTTCTAAAACGTAAGCTGTATCAATTATTTTTAATTTTGGATTAATATCTAATAAGTCAATTGCTAGATTTCTTTCGTTTTCAATTAGACCGTTATAGACAAAAATCTCTTTTTTAGCATATTCTTTTTTTTGTTTATTGCTAATTTTATAAGTGTAAATATCAACACCATTTGGATATATAGACGTGATTTTTGCATTATTGCTATATAATTTATTTACTATAAATTCATTGGCGTAGTTTGTAACCACTATTTCAATTTCATCCATTGCATCATTATCACACCCTGTAGTACATAGACATGTTAATATAACTACACTAAAAATTATTATATAATTAATTATCTTTTTCATTACAAACTCCTTTTTTTGTAACCGGATCATAACCGCAACCGCCCAATGGATTGCATCTTAGTATTCGCTTGAATGCCAAGATACTGCCACGAAAAGGTCCATAACTTTGTATAGCGTCTATGGCATACTCAGAACAGGTAGGAGTATATCTACACATGTAATGAGAACTTAAGGGCATTTTCTGATATAATTTAATTAATATTATTAATAATCTTTTCATTATGACTCCAGTTTCTTATTTTCTCAAGATAATTTTACTATAATGTAGTTAAAATATCAATTATAAGTGTACTAAGTAAATATTTTTTGCTATAATTCTAGTGGTGATAAATATGGAAGAGTTATTCAAAAAATTAAAAATAAAGCCAAAAGATATCCGTTTATATAAAACTGCTTTTTCACACAGTTCATATGCTAACGAACACAAGGCAAAAAATGATTATGAAAGATTAGAATTTTTAGGCGATGCTGTATTGGATTTGGTAGTATCTGATTATTTATTTAATCATCATAGAGATAGTGAAGGGGAAATGACAAAAGTAAGAGCAAGTTATGTATGCGAAAATGCTAATTTTTGTTATTCTTCCAATTTAGGTCTTTCAAAGTACATATTAGTAGGAAACGGTGAAAAAAAAGATGCTAATGGTATAAAAAAAGCAATTGTTGCTGATATATTTGAAGCATTAATGGGAGCAATTTATATAGATCTGGGATATGCTACTGCTAAAAAGACAATTTTAAATATTATTGTTCCATACATTGAAAATCCTGACATATCTTTTTTCAGTGATTATAAAAGTAGCTTACAAGAATATGTTCAAACGATGCAAAAAAGCTTAACTTATAACATCGTGAACGAAGAAGGACCAGCCCACGATAGAAGATTTACAATTGAAGTGAGTATAGATTCAATTGTTTATGGTGTTGGTACAGGTACTTCAAAAAAAGAAGCAGAACAAGAGGCTGCAAGGCAAGCATTAGAAAAGATGGCACTAAATAAAGATAAATAATCTTTATTATATTTATGATTAGTGATATAATGAGAATGCTGTTTGCTCGTAATACATAAAGAAAGGAGAAAAAAATGAGTAAAATAAAGATATTTGCTTTAGGCGGTCTAAATGAAAATGGAAAAAATATGTATGTAATACATGTAGATAAAGATATTTTTATTTTTGATGCGGGGCTAAAGTATGATAATGATATTAATCTAGGAGTTGATTACATAATTCCTAACTTTGATTATTTAATAAAGAATAAAGATAACGTCAAGGGTATTTTTTTAACCCATGGTCATGAAGGAAATATGGGAGCTGTACCTGATATACTTGAAGTTATACCAGAAATTCCAGTATATGGAACTAAGCTTACCCTTGAAATAGTAAAAAATGATTTAGATAAAAGCATTTTGGAAAAATCTAACTTAAATGAAATAAGACCACATTCTAAAATAGAATTTGGAAAAAATACTATTTTCCCAATAAGCGTAACGCACTCTATTCCGGATTCTGTTTGTTACGTTTTATATACTGAAAATGGCGCTATTGTTTATACTGGAGACTTTGTATTTGATCCAACAATGCAAGGAGCTTACAAAACGGATATTGGTAAATTAGCATATGTTGGAAAGCAAGGCGTTTTATGTTTACTTTGTGAATCATTTTATGCGGACAGACCTGGACACACATCACCTAATAATAGAACTAGTACTTTTATTAGAGAAGTATTGCATAAAAATGAAAATAGGATAATATGTACAATATTTCCAGGACATTTTAATAGAATACAAGAAATATTTGATGAAGTGGCAAATACACACAGAAAAGTTGTTATAATGGGAAAAAGCCTTCAAGAAACGATTAATAGAGCCATTGAAGAAGGATACTTGACAGCGGCACCAGATACAATTGGATCTTTGACAGATATTGAGGCAAATAATACTATTGTTATGATTTCAGATGAAAAAGAAAAACCGTTTGCTAATTTAGAAAGAATTGTAAAAGGATTTGATAAATTTATAACAATTAAGGAAAGCGATACAATATTTATAACTGAACCGTCATATCCTGGCATTGAAAGAAGATTAGCCGTTGTAATGGATGATATTGCGATGCTTGGTGCAAATGCAGTTTCTTTATCCAGTAAAAAGCATTTGCTATATCATGCATCACAAGAAGACTTGATGCTCATGATTAATTTGATGGATCCAAAATATTATTTCCCAGTAAAAGGAGAATATCGTCAACAATATGCTAATGCAGATATTGCCAATGAGTTGGGAATACCAAAAGAAAATATTCTGTTGAAGTTAAATGGAGATGTAGTTACTTTTCAAAACGGTAAATTAGTTGATAACGGTGAACACATAGATGTCGATGAAATATTGATAGATGGTAAATCGCAGGGCGATATTGGTAACTTAGTGCTAAAAGATAGAGAAATGTTAGGTGAAAACGGTATTGTTATAATAAGTTGTACCCTAGATAAAAATACAAAAGATATTATTGGCGGACCCGAAATACTAACAAGAGGTTTTGTATATGTTAAAGAAAGTCAAGACTTGTTAGAAGAAACGAAAAAAATAGCTAAAGAAGTAATAGATGCTAATATAGAAAAGGGAAGTAAAAGAGTAGATTACTCAAAAATTAAAAATGATGTTAGAGAAATCCTTGGTAAATTTTTCTACAAAGAAACGGAATCAAAGCCAATGATAATAACAGTTATACAAGAAGTTTAAACAATTAAGAAAATTTATTTTACATTATATTAAGGAATATGATAAAATAAATCTAAATAAAATTATTTTCCTTTAATAAGGAAAATATTTGTCCTGGTAGTTAAATGGATATAACAAAAACCTCCTAAGTTTTAGTTACGGGTTCGATTCCCGTCTGGGACACCAGATTTGCTATAAATATCTTGAAATCATAAAGGTTTCAAGATATTTTTATGTGTTATAAAGCGATATAATAATACAACCTAATATATGGTTCGGCACTTTTCATAGCGCCTTGATATGATTTGTTGATTTAAGTAAAAGGCAATGAAGTAGTGAATGTTTATGCCAGCTTATCGTAAATTCAAAAGAGGACAAGAAATTATTTTTGTAACTAATACTGCAAAAACAAGCAACGGTCTTACTCTTCGTTAGGATAAACTTTCTGTAATAAATATGAAAGCTGTAATAGAAAAGTAGAAGATAGAAGCTCATTAGTAAAATTCTTACGGTATAAACTAGATAAAGGCGAATAAAGATAGTATAATAAAAATAAATACTGAGGAGAATGCCATATGAGAACTAAAATTATTTATTACGTGCATGGTACAACATATGATAATGCATCTAAACGATGTAGTGGCTGGAAACAAGTAGAATTAAATGAATTAGGTAAAGAACAGGCACAAAATTTGGCTAAAAATACGCCATATAAATTTGACGTCTTATTTTCATCAGACCTAATCCGTGCCATTGATTCTGCTAATATTGCTTTCCCAGACGTAGAAAAATATCAAGATAAACGATTAAGAGAATGTAATTATGGCGACTTTGATGGGGAAGATAAAAAATTAGTAGTCTACGAAGAACATGTCGATGAACCATTCCCTAATGGAGAATCTTTAAAAGATGTAGAAAAACGTATTCGTGAATTCTTAAAAGAGATTACTACAAAGTATAAAGGGAAAACGATTGGTATTATGGCCCATCGTGCTCCTCAATTAGCTATCGAAGTAATTACAAAGCATATTTCCTGGGAAGAAGCTAATAAAACAGATTGGAGAAAGACCGGAGATTGGCAACCAGGATGGGAATATACTCTAAATGATGAGGATTTAGGCTAAAAATTTTAAGTATTTACAAACAAAAGCTGTGGGTTTTACCTACAACTTTTTTTGCATCAAAAATAAAAAATAATATAGAGGTGAATTATATGTTTAGGAAAATAAAACAAGAAATTAATTTAATAAAGGAGAAAGATCCGTCAATTCATAGTAATCTAGAGGCTCTCCTGCATCCTAGTCTTAAGATTAAAATGTATTATAATATTGCACACAAATTATATTTAAAAAATCATAAAGTGCTAGCTCGACATATACAAAATATTGCTAAAAGAAGAACTGGTATTGAAATCCATCCGGGAGCTACTATTGGTAAGAATTTCTTTATCGATCATGGTACTGGAGTTGTAATAGGTGAAACTGCTATTATAGGAAATAATGTAACTTTATTTCATGGAGTAACTCTAGGAACAACAGGTAAAGAAAAAGGTAAACGACATCCAACAGTAGAAGATAATGTCTTAATTGGTGCTAATGCAACTATTCTAGGAAATTTAACAATAGGAGAAAATGCAAAAGTCGGAGCAGGTGCAGTAGTAGTACATAATGTAAAAAAGAATACGACAGTAACAGGAGTGCCAGCTAAAGTAGTAAGAGATTATAACTTAGCAGATAATTCCAAAACAATATAGTATTATATTTATCTAAAGTAGTTTTTTCTATTTAAGTTATAAATTAGTATAGTTCAATATCATCTATACTTATAGCGTTTCCAAAATGTGTATTCAAAGTGAAAAATATGATAGAATATATATGTTTTATGGAGTTGTTATGCAAGAAAATAAGTATTTTTATAATGGAATGCCATTATCAGAGTATTGTAAAGATAATAATATTAATGTCAATACGGTACGAACTAGAATTTGGAAGAAAAAACAAAGTAAAAAATATGAAACTTATTCAGAACAAGAAATAGTAAATATGGTTATAGAGGCCTATGGTAGTTCTGTTAAATATATGTATAAAGGAATATCTTTGCGACAATATTGTATAAATAATGATATTAGTTTTAGTACTGTAATTGCTAGAATAAGTAGTTTGCGAAAGAGAAATGAAGAACTGTCAAACGATGAATTAGTAATCATGGCAATGGAGGAATTTGATAATCAAAATTATAAATTCTTTTATAAAGGCATACCTCTAGTAGAATATTGCGAAAGTAATCCAGGGATTGATTATAATTCTGTCAGAACATACGTTTATAGAGAAAAAAAGAAAAATCCTACTTTGGCTTATGAAGAATTGATTGAAAGATACATAGAAAAGGAACATAAAGGAATATACAAATATTATTATTTAGGTATACCGTTAAAGCAATATTGTGATGAAAATGGATTAAGTTATCAAAACATAATTTCATATATGAGTAGGTATAGAGGAACAGAAAGATTTAAAGGCCTAAGTGATGATGAGTTTGTTGAAGCAATTATGGAACAATATCAACCTTTTGAGCCAAAATATTTATATAAGGGTTTGACACTACGAGAATATTGTATTCAAAATGATTTATCGTACTACAGTGTAGTGTCTTTTGTAAAAAGAAGATTGGCAAAAGGTAGTGCAAAGAGTGTTGATGAGCTAATTGATGAAGGGATAAAAACAATAAATCGTTACGGAATAATTTATTACTATAATGGAATACCTTTGAAAGATTACGCTGAGAAAAATGATTTAAATGCTAGTTCTATTCGCCTTGCTATCTTGAGAAAACAATCGCAATCTAATAAACCATTACAAGAAGTTGTGAATGAATGCGTTGAGTCTTATCAGAGATTTTCATTAAAATATCGTTATACTGGAATCTCTCTTTTATCGTATTGCAATAGTATAGGATTAAATTATAACACTGTTATTCAAAAGTATTTGTATGAATATGCAGATCATCCAGATATAGAGGTTGATGAAGCAATAAAACAAATTGTTGATTATTATATTGAGCATCCACCGGTAAAAACAAAATACTACTTTCATAATCAGTCGCTAGCACACTTTTGCAATCAAAATGGTTACCCATATTTGGCTATTTGGAGAAGAATTAAACGATTAGAGTCTAAAGGAGATGCATTAGATAGTGAAGAAATTATAGATTCTGCTATAAGAAAATATGAAAAAAGATTGGACATAGATACAATAAATGAAATATTTAATAAATTAAGAAGTGGAACAGTAAAAAGTACCAGTGAAATAAAAGATATTTGTAACTTACTAAAGATTGATTTTGAAAATGTGTGTGATTTAGTTAATATGGGTTTTTCGTATAATCAAGCAATTAATATTATATGGTATTTTTCTGATAAAAAAACAGATAATGATCATAAATTAATCACTGATAAAAAAATAAAAGAAATCTTTAATCTGATTAATAATTTGAAAAGTCCAAATGTAAATGTTGATGAATTTGAGTTATATGACTTAATAGGAATATATAAAAGTGAGTTATATGATACAAGAACTGAAATATTATTAAAACAAAAAAGATATCTTAATAAAATTATGTTTTCACTATGCCAGAGTTACGGAATAGAGATTAATAATAATAATTACGAAGATTTTAATAGTGAAATTAAATACTATTTATTAATGGTGATAAGTAGAACTAATTTAAATACGCCTGGACAAATAATTAAATATATGAATCTTACGGTAAGAGGATATTTTAGACAATGTCTAAAAAAATATAAGCAGCAAAATAACGATTTATCCTTGGATGCTCCAAAATTTTCTAAAGCTGATGAAACTGGAAAAGGAAAGACAAGACTAGAATATATTGGAAACTCTGATAATCATTTTGACAGTATAGATGAGGGAAACTTTAGTTCCACAATGTTAAAGGCTTTATCATCACTACCTGCTGAAGATTTATCATTTATAATGTTAAAATATCAAGAAAATTATAGTGATGCTGATTTGGCTAGGCATTTTAATATGACGACTGAAGAAATTAAGGGCAAAGAAGATGGTATTTTATTATTATTAAAAAATAATAACAGCATAAAAACACTAAGAAAGGGTAAAAAAGCAACATAGAATTTTTTTAGCAGAGTTTATAAAGGATTAGAATATAGTTTCTAATGAGTGGCGCTAAAAAGATTACCAATGATATAAGTAAATATTTGCAGGTATAAATTAATTTCAATGAATGGTATCGTTTAATCATATATATACGGTAATATTAATTTACTAATTTACAGGTATCTGTTATAATAACTGTTGGATAAGAACTTTTATCCAAAGGAGTTAAAATATGAGTAAAAAGAGTTTAAAATGTGAATATTGTAAAACGTTAATAAAAGAAACTGATATAAAATGCCCTAGCTGTGGTGCTGACTGTAGCAAAATTATTGAAAACTATAGAGAAGAACAAGAAAAAGAACACCAAGAAGATTTAGAAAAAAGTAGAAAAGAAAATGAGAAAATAACTAAATCAATTTTTAAAACATTTATTGCTTTTGCGGCAATACCATTAATTATATTTTTGATTGTAATTGTTGCTATGGCTTTTTTGACGCATAACATATTTAGCCGAGATGAACATGAATTTGATTTTGGTATAATTGAAAATGCAACTGAAGAAAAACAGCAAAGCATTACTGTTGGTTATAAAGAAAAAGCCGAAACAAAAAATTATTCAATTATAGTAGATGATTACGAATTTTTTGAATATAAGTCTGATAAGTTTCCAGAGACTTATAATACTAAAGAAGGATATCAAAAGATTGCTTTTCATGTTAAGATTGAAAATAAAACCTCTAAAAGTATAACAACAGATTTTGTGCTAGACTATTCTATGAAAGCTGATGATTATCAAGTAAAAGAAGCAGAATACAAAACAGGGATGTTTACTTATCCATCTCCAGGAAGAGAAGAATATCCAACAATTCAGCATACTGAAATAGGGGAAAATGACTCATTACAAGGGTATGTAAATTTTACAATTCCTAAAAATGCAAAGGAATTAAAATTAAAAATTGGTGATTATGTAACAATTAAAATGAATAATCCGGCATATGAAGGATAAATTAAATATATCAAGATTGAATATTATGATAAAAACTAATAGAATAGAAATTTATAAATAAGTGCTAAAGGTTATTTAGTTCTTTTTTATTTTTGGAAAGTAATAAAGAAAAATTTAACTTTATAGAATAAAATATTTAAAAAAGAAAAATTTATGTTATAATCAAAATATAATAGGAGTGTTGTTATGTTTTGTGTAAAGTGTGGTAATAAATTATCTGATGACATTAGTTTTTGCCCAAAATGTGGTAATCAAATACGAGATGAATTGAAACGACAAAGCGTTCAAGAAAAAAATGTACAAGAATCGCCCTTAGTTACTAAAGATGAAAATAATAGTAAAAATAAGCATGAAATAGAAGAATTGGATTTTGAAAGTAAAAGTTCAAACCAAGATGATATGGAAAGAGAATCATCAACAATTGACGATGATATACAAAAACCGCAGATAATATCATTCGAAGAATCTGGCCTATCTGATATTCCGGTTACTAATGAAAATTCTGAACAAAAAAATGATTTGAAATCTATAAAAGATTCTAAGGTAAGCGATGAGATGAGTTCTGCTGAAGAACCAAACATAGAAGAAAAATTTGATACTGAAGAGAATCTTGAAGAAAAAAGAAATTTAAAATCTATAGAAAATTCTAAAAATAGTGGTGAAGTAAATACTAAAGACGAATCTAAAACTGACGACTATAATAGAAATTATGATTTTATTAAGCAATATGATTCACAACAGCTAAACGAAAGTAAAGATAATAGTGTTATTTCTAAAGAAAATACAGTCTTTAA
Source organism: uncultured Erysipelotrichaceae bacterium (assembly GCA_902803685.1). The sequence continues at coordinate 7,646 of CADCQR010000073.1, read as the reverse complement.
TCAACCTAATAATATAACTCAAAATTATGCATTGCCATCATATCAATATAATCAAGGAAATAGTACATGGCAGCAAATGGGAATTCATTCTAATCAAAATAATAAAGAAACTCCACTGATAAATAAAATCCTTATAGCAGCAATTGCGATAGTAGTATTAGTATGCATAATTTTTTTGGCTATTAATCTTGCAAAAAAAGAAAATAGCAGAGTTGTTATGATTTATATGGTCGGGTCAAATCTTGAATCTAAAAGTGGCTTGGCAACAAGAGATTTAATCGATTTAGATTATAATAAGTTAACAGCGAACAAAACAAAAGTAATATTAATTGCTGGTGGAACTACGTCATGGAAAAACAATTACATAGATGTTAATCAAACATCAATATATATGTTGGGTGAAAGTGGCTTTGAAAAGGTTGATGCTAGAGCCAAGAATAATATGGGTTCGCCAGACAATTTATCATACTTCTTGAGTTACGTATATAATAACTATAAAGCAAGTAAATATGATTTTATTTATTGGAATCATGGTGGCGCTGTAGACGGTAGCGAATATGACGATTTTACTGCTGACCATTTGATGCTAGTAGAAATGGCTAAAGCTTTTGAGAATAGTCCTTTTAAAGAGAAAAATAAATTAGAAGTTATATCATTTAGAACTTGTCTTAATAGTACAGTCGAAATTGCTAATATATATAAAAATTATGCCAAATATTTAGTAGCATCAGAAGAAATAACTATTGGGTCTCCTGCCGACTCCGCCATTAGATTTTTAAATGACGTTGAGATTACAGATACAGGAATTGATTATGGCAAAAAACAAATTGAAACATATAAAGAGTTAGTTAGTAATAGTTGTAATTACGCTTCTATATACCAAAAAGACCAAAATTACTGTATTGATTCTACTTATTCAATTACTGATTTATCAAAGATTGACAATCTTACAGAAGCGTTTAATACTTTTTCTGGTGATTTGAATAAAGCTTTATCTAGTAGTTATAATGAATTTGCCAAATTGCGCGCTAATATACCACAATATGGTGGTGATCAATTGGGTTATGATATGATTGATTTGTATGATTTTGTAGAAACCTTTAATAAATATTCTCCAAATGGTACTAACGTTCTTGCGGCTATTGATGATGCAGTAATATACAATTGGACTAATACCAAGAATTCACATGGATTATCAATATATTTTCCATATAACGACAAATGGTTTTTAAATACATACAGTAACATTTCGGTAGCAAACAATTATACTTCCTTAGTAAATAATTTCTATCAGATGAAGACAGGAACTAGAATAAGTTCTTATAATAATTTTTCATCAACAAAAGTTGATGTCGCTAAAGAAAGAACAAAAGCTGACGTAGAATTAGAATTAACAGAAGAACAAGTAAAAAATATGACAAAAGCCTCTTATTTAGTATTCGCTGATACCAAGGACGGATATTATCAAATAATATATGGAGGTAGCGATGTTAAAGTAGAGGGAAATAAATTAAAAGCATCAATAAAAGATAGATTATTAAGGTTATCAGATTCAGAATATACAGATGATAGTACTTGGATACTTGCCAAAGAAGATAAAGTGACGGATGATTATGTTGAATTAAAAGCATATATATATCTATCAAATACTCCAGCCTTATTCTTTAGTAAGACGTACCCATCAACCGTAATAATTAGAATTGATAAAGAACACCCAGAAGGTTATATAAAAGCCATATATACTAATTTAAATGATACTCAAGAAACAGATAGCAAAGATAAATTTTCGCTATTTGCTCCAAGTGGTATAAAATTAACTGATTATAATTTTGTATCTGTCGTAAGTTCAAGATATAAGTTACTAGATGAAAACAAAAAATATAATCCTAACTGGGCAGGCACCAGTAATCAAATAATAGAGGGATATGCATACAGAACTAACATGGTAAAATTTGTGAAAGAAAATTTTGAAAGTGGATATGATTACTATGTAGTTTTTAGAGTCTTTGATGTTGCGAATAATGAATATGATTCTAATCCAATAAAATTAAATTAAGTAGGTGGTATTATGAAAGCAAATAAAAAAATAATTATATCAGTAATCATAATAATATTAATGTGCATACCATTAACAGTATATCTATTAATAGCCAACAAGGAGTACGCAATAAAAAGTAATAAACCTACAAAATTTAATATCAGTATTAGAAATAATAAGCCAAAAAACATAAAGTTAGATATAAAAGAAGATAACCTAGATTTGGTAATATCAGATACTAATAATAAAACAAATAGCAATTATATAATATATATATTAACGGATGATAATAATAATGTTGTAAATAAAGGTTTAATTCATAATCTTGATGACAATGTGATACCTAGTATAAAAAAGGGAAAGTATATTTTATCGATTATATATACTAGTACTAAAAAGTTTGATTTCACTGGTAACATTAGTTTGGAAAAACCAGATAATCAAGATTATTCAACATTAGAGTATGGGTCCTATATCCATAATAAAATTAAGCAACTTACAGATGAAAAATTGGATAAAATAACAACAATCAAACTAGCGGACAAAATTGAAGATAAATATAGAACTGATGATAACATAGTTTCAACGGAACAATCAAAAAAACCTATATATATGTGGATAGAAAACGATACATTGTATTTTTATTCTGAAAATAAGATAGAGTTTAATGAGTCCACGTCATTTATGTTTAGTGATTTGAGTAAGTTAACAGATGCTAATGACCTGAAATATTTTGATGCTTCTCATATTAATGATATGGAATGGATGTTTTATCAAGATGAGAGTTTAAGTGATATTAAATTTATGTCATATTTTAATACCACCTCTTTAGAAAATGTTGGTTCATTATTTCAAAGTTGTACAGCCCTTATGGACATTACACCATTAATATCATTAGATACTAATAAAATCAAGAACATGGGATATTTTATATCTGCCACATCAGTTGAAGATATAAGTGTTTTTAAATATTACAAAGTAGATACAGTTACTAATTTAAGTGGAATGATTGCCGAAACTAATGTTAATGATTTAACACCACTTAGTAATTGGAACACTAGTAGAGTTACTGAATTAAGATACGCCTTTGGTACAACAAAAATCAAAAATGTCGATGCCTTAAAAAATTGGGATACATCTAGTGTAACAAATATGGCAAGATTATTTAGTTATTGTGTTAATTTAGAAAATATAGATGGATTGAGTAATTGGAATACGAAGTCACTAACTAATTTTTCAAATGCTCTACAATACACAGAAATAAATAATTTAAATGCGCTAGAAAATTGGAATACAGATAGATTGCTTGATATGAACTCAGCATTTAATTCTATAAGAACATTAACTGATATATCTGGAATAAAAGAATGGAACACATCAAAAGTACAAAGTCTTAAAGATTTGTTTGCATATACAAGTATCAGTGACGTTGACGCCCTAAAAAAATGGGATACATCAAATGTAACCGATATGGAAAGTGCCTTTTCACATACAAAACTTGAAAGTTTAGATGGTCTAAAAAAGTGGGATACTTCAAAGGTTACAAATTTTAAAATGACATTTGATCATTTGCCGGCCAAGAATGTAAGTGGTATAGATAACTGGAATATAGTTTCTGGTACAGATTTTGAAAAAATATTTTATAAGGCAAAGAAGACTCCTAAATGGAGTGGCAAATGGAATGATGACGGAACTTATGTAAAATAAAGTAAAAATAAAAGAAAAAAACAAATCATAAATATAATATTCATACAATTGTGATACTATTAAATAGGAATAAGAATAAGGAGAGATGAGAATATGTTTTGTAAAAATTGCGGAGTTCAATTGAATGGAACAGAAAATGTTTGCCCAAACTGTGGAACCCCAGTTGAAAAAATAACTACACCAGGTGTAGTACAAAATAATGGTCAAGTAGCTAACGTTAACACTGTAATGCCACAACAAGCTAATCCACAACAAGTTAATCCACAACAATATAATCAAGGCATGCCACCGTATAATCAGGTAGTGCCACAACAAAATAGTCAACAACAACCGTCAAAGAATAGTACAACAATCATTTTAGTAATAGCTCTAATTTGCGTTGTAGCAATTGCAATAGTATTATTTATAGTATTTAGTGGTAGTAATAAAACAACTCCACCGACAAATGGTGGTGGAGATACACCAGGTACGATAGATGTTACGACAACTCCACAAAATACTCAAAGTTATGGTGGCTATACATTTACAATACCCGAAGGATATGACACGAGAATTGAAAGCTCTGAGGGTTTAGTTATTTACAATAGTTCGTTAGCTTTTGCTATCGCCGTTGATTATTCATATTCATATGATGATTATAAACAGATGTTACAGCAAAAGTACTCTGACCAAGTTAGTACCATGATTAAGAATATTAGTGGTAGAGAATATATGACAGTTCTTGCAAGAGAAAGTGGCAGTGATAGAGTAATGTATGCCTATGTTACCAAAGCTGACGCTACTTCAACTTTTGTTGGCTGTATCGCTAACGTAACATTTACCGAGCCAACATCAAACGAACTTACTATATTAACGTCTGTATTAGATAGCGCTAAAAATGGTAGCTCATCCTTTGGCGCAGGTAGCGAGCAAGATGCTGGAAAGAACGGTCTAAAAGAATTCAAATTTGACAATAATTTGATTATGAAAAAATAATCTTAAAATTGCTATTTAAATTGATGACTTAAGACGGAATTGTTTTAAGTCATTTAATTTAGTGGTAAGTTTAAAACAATGAAGATAGAAACAACAAAAAGCATTAGTGCCTATTCATATTATTAATTAGAAGAGGATGTTTTATATGAAAAAAAAATCAGTTAAAAAACGCAATAATACGTTGAAATATTTAGCCTTCATATTAGTTATTTTTCTATTGTCATTTGGAGGGTCATATTTATATAGCTTATATTTTACTGATGAGAAAAGCCAGCCAGGTAAGGTGGAGGTAGAACCTGAAGTAAAGGAACTAATAGAGGAAAAAGCGGAAAAAAATTATAATGATAAAGACGATAACAAGATTGATGTGTCCACATACATTAATAATCTACCATCATATCGCTCTCAATATTCTAATGACGATATAGTAGGAAAACTAGATATACCAAACTTGAATATTGATACGCTAGTTACTAGAACGCAAAATAATGTATTTTATTTAAGCTATAATTTATATAAACAAAGAGATGGTTTAGGAGTACCTTTCTTTGACTTTAGGAATACTGATTTAGCAAATGATAGACAAATAAATATATATGGCCATAATACGCAAAATGAAAAGTATATCAGCCAATTACCATTTACAAATCTAGAAGCATATACAGATGTTAATATATTTAATAACTATAAAGATGTTTATCTTAGCATTGATGAGAAACAAATTAACTATAAGGTAGTTGCAGCTAAAATAATAACAGCAGATGACAATGAACATATGAAATTGATATTTTATAGTGATGATGATTTTTTACAACATGTAAATAAACTTATTAACAATTCACTATATGTTAATAAAAACCTAAAAATATCAGCCAAAGATAAATTGTTGGTATTGCAAGTATGTCATTATAACCCGCCGAATACGTACTTATTAATCATATGTAAAGAAGTATAAATAATTGGGCTAATGTAAGTAAACGAAATTCGATTATAAAAGAAAATTATATTGAATTGGCATTTATCAATCATGGTATGCCTTATTATTTTTGATTTTCAATAATATTTAAAATAATATAATAAAATTCGTAATAATATTTAAAAGTCTTGTTTTTTATTTGCAAATGTGAAAAAATAATAATAGAAGATGTATAGGAGATGATTAAGGTGGATAAAACGTATTATATCACTAGTAGATCGCAAATTATTGATATTCAATCAGTTGTAAAATGTTGTGATAATTTTAAAAATATACTAGATGATTTTGAAAAAGCTGGTAAATATGTTATTGATGCTGGAAACATATGCGATAAGAAAGCTTTATCAATAGATGAGCAAACCCTAAAGTACGATATAACACAGCTAGGAACAGAAATAAAAAAGGTTAAAAAGCTTTATACTGAGCAGATTGATAAGCTCATAAATGCTGCTAGAAAATTATATTATGAACAGTCAAATGCTTTAGCAGAGTATGAGCGTAAAGTGGCCTTGGAAAACGCAAAAAATAGTTAGAAAAGAGTGATTAGTGTGTATGGCAGAATTAAATTATAATAAATCGTTAGTAGATAGTGCTATAGATGAATTAGAAAAAGGATATAAGCAATTGGATTCTACTGGTATTGAACTTCAGAATGCTCTAAATCAAATCAGAAGCATTAGAGGGATAGAATACATACAGTTTGAGATTAAAGATCCTACTCAAATGGTTGAAATCTGCAGAAACGAAATAAAAGAAACAAAAGAGAGTATTAAAAAAAGAGCTGAATATGTAGAACAATACAATAAAGAAATACGTAATGCTGGATTCTTCAAAAGACTTTTTAGTACAAGTGGTTTATTAAACATGAAATTTGCAGAAGGTGTTGCCACTGCTGGGGAACAAATCGTTGACGGTTTTGCTTCGGCTATTGGTATGGTAGCAGGTATATTTAGTAGCAGTACCAAAGAAAAAATTGGTAACTGGATTAAAAAAGATCATGTTGGTGACTACTTTAAAGAAATGTATAAAAAAACAGGAGTTGCTCAATATAGTTATCTTAAAGAAGATGGATTGATTGCTGGAGGTTGTAAGATTGTAGGATCAGCAGTTGGTTACGGTTTAGCATTGTGGGCAGGAGGTGCCGCTGTAGGTGCTGCCGGTGGAGCTATTTCTGGAAGTAGTATTTTTGCAAGTGCTGCTGCTGGAGGTGCGGCTGCTAGTGGCTCTTTAGCAGCTGGTGCAACCCTCGCAGGGATTGGAGGACTGGGAGCGGGAACCGAAGCGGGATTACAAAGTGGAAAAACATACAACCAAGCCTTCGTACAGGGTGTCAAAACAGGTGTTACTACGGCAGCTACAGTTGTTGCGCTAGATTATGCAATCAGAGCAGGTACTAGCGCTTATAGAGCTATGAGAAGTGGGCGAGCTACAAATGGCAGTACAGAAATTGCAACTATTCCAGAAGGTGCACAAAATCCTATAGGAGAAGGTGAAATACCATTAGGAGAACCTAAACCAGTATCAGCGGGAGAAGGTGAAATACCATTAGGAGAACCTAAACCAGTATCAGCGGGAGAAAGTGAAGCGATACGTTCATATGAAGAGTTAGTTAATAATACGAGATTAACTCCTGAAGAAAAAATGTATGAGTTAAATAGATTGAAAGATGAAGGGCTGATAAGCAAAAAAGACTATCTAGATGGAGCAAAAAAATACCATCCAGATATGCAAGCTAGTATGAATTCAAGTTCATTAGGAGAGAGCGGAGTACTACCAGTAGAAGAGGTTGAGCCAGTATCAGTAGGAGATGTTAGAGCACCAGGTGGCGCACCAAAAGGCGAAACTGGTCTAGCAGTACCAGAACCAAAAGGCGAAACTGGTCTAGCAGTACCAGAGCCAAAAGGCGAAACTGGTCTAGCAGTACCAGAGCCAAAAGGCGAAACTGGTCTA
>CADCQR010000072.1 GCA_902803685.1 uncultured Erysipelotrichaceae bacterium | reverse complement strand
TGGAGGCAATGTTGAATATTATCTCGCTCTCCGACTTCTCACCGATCTTGGGGATTTGATGCCATCCGCGCGAGTGCTGCTTCAAGAATTGATGCTTTTTTGATGATATGCTAAATTCTGCACCCGATTTTTGATGCTCTTGATGATGAATTAAAATTCCACGGTTTGGATTGTAGTGGGAATTGCAAATCGGTCAGGAGAGCAAGATAGCAGATAGGCAATGTTCAAAATTTGCGTCGCATTAATCAAAGAAAAGAGATTTTAAAATACAATAACCTGTGTTATCTTATTAATCCACTTTTGTACTATTTCTATCTTTACTAATCAATTTATATCTTATTGGTCAACTACTAGTAATCATAAGATTTCGCTTTTCTTTTAGTCTTTCAATCGCCATTAGCAAATCCGAATAATTAAAACCTTGTTTATTCATTTTATTATAAAGACCTATCATACTCATTAACAAGTAATCTACTCTATGTATTTCGGCTCCAAGTTGTAGTTTGTTGTAAAAACTAACTATTTCTGAATCCATTTGTTTTTCATCAGAGATTCTTATATAGTATTGCTCATCTCTAACAAATGTACTTTTTATGCCATCCAAGTCAGGATATAAACTATCATATCCTGATTCAGATATTTCAAATGCACTTTTTCTATGATTACAGAATTGACAGGCTAAAACAAGATTTTCAATTTTTCCGGCTTCAGCTTTGCTTCCATGGAAGCATTTGGATTTTTGATATTTAAAATGGTCAATTTGAAACATTGAACGTGGGATAATTGTTACTGAAGTACCACAATAAGCACATTTAAAATTATAAATACCCATAAAGGACGTTTTATATTTTTCATTATTTTTAGATATTAAAGTATGAATATCTTTTATTCTTGGATGAATTTTTTTAATCTCTTGTTCAAAGGATTCTTTTTTTAATTTGATATTGCCATATTCACTACAGTACTTAGTATTTCTATAATCATTAGCCATCTATTTGCTCCTGCAATTTTTTAAACAAATCAATAATATCGTCAATATCTTTTTTTGATAACTCATCATATACTTCACTACCGTTTAAAGTATTTAATACTTTTTCCTTAAGATACTTCTCCCAGCTTTCATTTTTTTCAAGTCTTTGGGCAAGAGCATAATATTGACTAATATTAGAAACTGCGTTTTCAATACATTTTGAAATAACCTCTTTATAGTAATCTTCAGTGTTTTCTGACATTTTAGCATCGTATTTTGATATCATTGAAATAGTACTATCTAGTTCATTTTGTGTAATTACTATAACTTCAATAAAAGGATAAAATTTCTTTAATACAAATTTAAATTCTTCACCTGTTATCTTTTTATCTAAAACAGTATCGTGTGTAAATAAACGGGAATCAACAAAAATAATATTTGACTCTTGAATACGTGTATCATTTAATAAACTTTCATATCCCTTACTTGGCTCGAAAAATATTAAATTATAATTGTATTCATCATTATTATAATTTTCATTTAGAAATCTATCTAGGCTTTCATCTGGGACATCGTCAATATATAAAATATTTATTTTTTCCATTACATTTCCCCTCCAAGATTAAATTCAATACAAAAACCTGGTGGTTCCATTATTTTATTAATTCCACCGCCAGACATGATCGTTGTGTTATGAATAATCCACATACCAAGACCATGACCGTTTTTTCGGGTTGTTTCGTGAACTTCCAAAATTTTTCTTGGATTTCCTATATACTTTTTATCTAAACCCTTACCATCATCTGAATAGGTAAAATTTAATAAATCACCTAATTGTTTCACGGAAATAGCAATTCTTAAATGATTGGATTGTTCATTTTGTTGGATGCTGTTCAGTATCAGATTATCTATTACAACTTGAACCATATCCTCAGCAATACAAAATGCAATATCATCTTCCATACATATGGAAATCTCTACCCATTTATAATCTGTTTCCCATAATTTTTTTATCTTATTTAAAATATCAGAAATACTTTGACAAATTGGTTCAAACTGTTTTTTCTCAATTTCTGAAAGCATTGTATTCATAAACGTAACAATTTTCATACACACACGTTTATTGGATTGTAATAGATAAGGAACATTATTATAAGCATTTAATGTTTTTTCTGGTGTATTTAATTCATTCCACATATCATAAGCCTTAAGTGCATCAATTATATTATTTATATTAGTAGCAATAGAATTTCTATCATTTCTCATTTCGTGTGCAATGGAAGAAGCTTTTAATCCAACCGTAGCTAAAACGTTTAAAATTCTAATATCATATTTATAACGCTTT
>CADCQR010000071.1 GCA_902803685.1 uncultured Erysipelotrichaceae bacterium | reverse complement strand
CCCTTTTTCAAAAATACAATAGTTAAGAAATTCTAATATTGCGTCATTTATATTCAAAGTATCACCTACTTCTTGTTAATTATAATTTCAATATTATACATTACCTCTTGTACTGTTGGCCTTTTTTCACAAGTAGCAAGCCATGATAATATTTCTTTTTCTTTAGATGTCTCTTTAATTTTTTGATAATAATCTATTGTTTTGTCTTTCGGTAAGCCTGCTTGAGCCAATAGATTTAATAATAGTTTATCTTCTAGTTTCATTTTTTTTACTTTCTCTTTCTTTACTTGCTTTTATAAATGAATCAAATAGCGGATGAGGTCGTGTTGGTCTTGATTTGAATTCTGGATGAAATTGGCATGCTACAAAGTACTTTAGTGTTGGTATTTCGATAATCTCTACAAGATTTGCAGTTTCATTAATTCCTGAGAAGACCATTCCTTTTTGTTCAAGTAATTCCTTATATTTATTATTGAATTCGTATCTATGTCTATGCCTTTCTTGAATGTTTTTCTTTTTATAGCATGTATAAGCAATTGTATTTTCTCTTATAGTACAATCATAATTACCAAGTCTTAAAGTACCACCAAAATTTACAACACTTTTTTGATCAGCCATTAGATCAATTACTGGCTCTTTGCAGCACTCATTAAATTCTGTGCTTGAAGCATCCGATATCCCACATATATTTTTAGCAAATTCTATAACTGCCAATTGCATTCCTAAACATATACCAAGGAATGGTATATCTTTAGTTCTGGCGTAATTAATTGCTTTAATTTTACCTTCTGTTCCTCTTATTCCAAAACCTCCAGGTACTATGATTCCACTACTATTTTTAAATACTTCACTAAGATTATTATTTTTTTCTATTTCTTCAGAATCCACCCATTTAATATTAATTTTTGTATTATATTTGTATCCAGCATGTCTTAAAGCTTCAACTACTGATAGATAGGCATCATGTAATTCAACATATTTTCCTACTAAAGATATTTCTATCTCGTCTTTCAAATTTTCTACTGTTTTAATTAGTTTTTTCCACTGATCTAATTTTGCTTCTCGAACCTCCAGATTGAACTGTTTAAGTATTATTTCATCAATCTTTTGTTCATAGTATTTTATTGGTATTTCATACACATTAGTAACGTCTACTGAGTCAATTACATTCGAAACTGGAACTGAACAAAACAACGATATTTTTTCCTTGATATTGGAACTAGTGAAATATGGTGCTCGACAAACCAAAGCATCTGGCCTTATTCCCATATTCCTTAAGTCTCTGACACTATTTTGAGTTGGTTTAGTTTTTAACTCGCCCGATCCATAAATAAATGGAACCAAAGTGCAATGAACAAAGAAAGTATTTTCACATCCTTTTTCATATTGTATTTGTCGTAGTGCTTCTATAAATATATTTGATTCTATGTCCCCTACTGTTCCACCTATTTCCGTTATAACAATCTCTGCTCCACTACTATTTCCAGCTTCATAAACTTTGTTTTTTATTTCATTAGTAACATGTGGAACCATTTGTACAGTAGCACCTAAATAATCTCCATGCCTTTCCTTGTCAATTACTGACTTAAATATTTTTCCTGACGTTATATTAGATGTATAGTTTAGTTCTTCATCAATATATCTCTCATAGTGACCTAAATCAAGATCTGTTTCACAGCCATCATAAGTCACAAATACTTCACCGTGTTGAATTGGGTTCATTGTTCCAGGATCTACATTTATATAAGGATCAAATTTTTGCATAAACACCCTGTATCCTCTAGCTTTCAATAATAATGCAATTGAAGAAGCTGTTATTCCTTTGCCTAGACCAGATACAACTCCACCAGTAACAAAAACATATTTTGCCATATTTTACACCTCCTAAGACAAAAATAAAAAAACTCAGAGAGTGTTCTCCCTGAGGCTCTTTTTAATTATAGCACCATCTTTTTTTATAAGCAATTACAGATTTTACTACAGCTAAAAAACTATTTTTAATAGTTAATTTCATTATATTACCTTTCATATGTTATAATAATAACTACTGGAGGTGAATATATGGATAAACCACTAGCTGCTAAATTAGCACCACAATCATTGAAGGATATAATTGGGCAAAAACATCTTGTTGGTGAAAATCAGATTCTTACTAATTTAGTTAAAAATAAAAAATTATTTTCTATGATTTTATATGGACCTCCCGGTATTGGTAAAACCTCAATTGCCACAGCAATGATAAATGATTTAGGTTTAAGATATCGTTTTTTAAATGCTACAATAAATTCTAAACATGATATTGACATAGTAATAGAAGAAGCTAAAATGTATGATGGCTTAATATTGGTCATGGATGAAATTCATAGATTAAATAAGGATAAGCAAGATATATTACTACCTCAGCTTGAATCTGGGTTGATTACTTTGATTGGTATGACTACTTCTAATCCTTATCATGCTATAAATCCAGCTATTAGGAGTAGATGTCAGTTATTTGAATTGCACGAATTGACACATGATGATATTATAGAAGGCTTAAAAAAAGCTGTAAACAGCCCATATTTACCAGAAATTGAAATAGATGATGAAGTACTCAAATTGATTGCCAAACTCTCTGGAAACGACTTAAGATATGCTTATAACCTGCTTGAAATTTGTTATTACTCTACAGAAGATAAGAAAATTACTGAAGAAAAAGTAAAAAAAGTAAATGCAAAACCGGTTTTTTTCTCAGATAAAGATGGTGACGGTCATTATGATGTATTAAGTGGTTTGCAAAAATCCATTAGAGGGAGTGACGTTGATGCAGCTCTTCATTATGCAGCAAGACTAGTTGCCGAAGGAGATTTAGATTCATTATTTAGACGTCTTTCGGTTATTGCCTACGAAGATATTGGATTAGCTAATCCATCAATTGGTCCAAGATTAGATGCCGCTATTAATGCTGCCCTTAGGGTAGGCTTACCAGAAGCAAGAATTCCTATTGGAACAATTGTAGCAGATATGGCTTTATCTCCTAAATCTAATACTGCGCATATAGCTTTTGACTTAGCATTAGAAGATATAAATAATGGCAATGTTGGAAGAATACCAGAGCATATCAAAACAGATTCTCCTTTATATAAATATCCTCACGATTATAATGGCGCTTATGTTGTTCAACAATATTTACCGGATAAATTAAAGAACAAAAAGTACTATAAACCTAAAAATATTGGATATGAGAAGAATTACAAAGAAATATATGATAAATTAGAAAAATTAAAGAATAGTAAAAGAACATCTAATATTTAGCTGTTCTTTTTTTATAAATCTAATATAAATAATTCAATAAGATTATTTGGGTCAGAATCTGTTGTCTTAATTTTTAAATCCATATTAGCCAATTTTTTCATTAATAGCAATAATTCATCTTCAGAATAATATCCTATTAATTCTTTGGTTTTTTTAACTCTATATGAACTCTTTTCTCCTAATAATTTAGCAATTTCTTCTGAACTTAGTCTCTGGTTTTGCATTATTTTTACTTGATATATTATTCTTATTTGACTAGCAATAAGCCCAATAACTGCTAACGGTTCTATAGAATAACTTAGTAATTCAAAATATATATTAAGAGCTTCTTTTTTATCTTTTTGTGCAATGTATTTAGTTAGTTTAAATACTAAATCCTGTTGATCTTTTAACTTTTCTGTTACCAATTCATCAATATCTTGTTTTGTAATTTCTTTTTCATCCAACTTGTAGTTTCTTAATTTATCAATTTCATTAGTAATTTTAGCTAAATCATTTTGGCATTTTTCTAACAAGTAATCTATTAATTCTGAACTTATTTTATATCCTTTAAATTTATCTTTAACATATTTATTTATATTTATCTCAGTAGTTATAAAGTCCATTCGTTTCTTTAATTCTTTAGTTATTTTTAATGTGTTATTAAATTTGGTAGACCATATAAATAGTAGATTATCACTACTTGGGTTATCTAGGTATCTATATAGATGATTAAGTTTATGACTGCTTTCTTCTTTAGATATATTTTCTATGTTACTGATAATAATTACTTTTTTAGTTGATAAAAAACTATATGTGTCAAGATCTTCTAGTGCTGAATCTAAAGTAGTCTCCTCCATATCATAACTACTTTTTGTTGCTTCATTAAAGCTTCTTACATCAATTATTCTTTGAATTTCCTTTTCTATTTCAAAATATGATGGTCCCTCTATTAAGAAATTATTTTGCATTTTTTAGTTCATTCACCACGTATTCAATTACATCTTTTATTCTTTCTGCTGATTTTCCCCCACCCTGAGCAAATGTTGCAGAGCCACCACCATTTCCATCTGACATTTGAGATACTACTTTCATTACCATACCTGCATTTACTTTACAAGTTGATTTTGCTATATAGTTAACAGACTTATCTTCTTTGACGTTAGCAAAGAAAACAAAGCCTTCTCCAATCTCATTAATTAAAGCGTCAGCAATACTCTTCAAGATATTTACATCCTTGTTATTTATACTCATTACTATACCTAATGTACCGTTATAATCTTTTATCTTTTCACGGTATATATCTAAGTTTTCTAATGTCCTTTTTTCCTTTTCTTCCATATATCTTTTTTCTAGTTCTTTTACTTCTTGCTGAACATATTGTAACTCATTTCTTACAAAAATGATGTCTTTGTATGAGGCTGGTTTACTGTTATCAATATCCACATCAAAATCAAGGCTAATCCCTTCATTTCTAGCACTTTCTAAGATTGTTTTTGCTTTTATTAATAGTTTTACTATTTCATCGTGGTATGGCTTTATCTGGCTTAAAAGTGTGGCTTCTATCTTTTCACCAGTTATTGCTTCAATTCTGTAAGTATTACTTCCCTTTGACTCACACATTGAAATAGCAAAATCACCTATTTCTTTTGTATTAGCAACATGTGTTCCACCACATAATTCCATTGACTTGCCAATCTTTACTACTCTTACAATACTTCCGTATTTTTCACCAAAAAGAGCCATAGCACCAAGTTTTTTTGCTTTATCGATTGGCATTACTTCTGTAGAAACAATTATTTCTTTTTTAATCATTTCATTAACAGCCTGTTCTACTTCTAATAGATTGTCATCATTCATCTTTCCAGCATATGTAAAGTCAAATCTCAATTTATCTTGATCAACATAGCTTCCAGCTTGTTTTACATTAGCAGAAACCAATTGTTGTAGACAATACTGTAACATGTGTACACTTGAATGGTTGCATTCTGTGCGACGCCTTTTATCCTTGTCTACTACTTCTTCTGCTTCGTCATTAACTGCTATTTTTCCATCTAATAGCTTAACTTTATGAATGTGTTGACCATTTGGTCCTTTAAAAACATCTAATACCCTAGCTTTAAAGTTCTTACCTATAATCATTCCTGTATCACTTACTTGGCCGCCACTTTCAGCATAAAAGACAGTTCTCTTTAGGGCTATATATGTATCATGATTACAGGAGTCTATTTGACCAGTTTTATCAAAAATTGCATCAACAGTACTTTTTAAACGGTATAGACCGTATACAAATTGACTATCATTTTTATAGTTTAACAATACCTCATTTTGTGAAGCCATACTAGTTTTTGTTTTAGCACTGTCTTTAGAGGTTTTCTTTTGAGCAGCCATATATTTATCAAATTCTTCTTTTGATACTTTATACCCTTTCTCTTGTAGATATTCTTCTGTTAATTCAAACGGGAATCCATATGTATCATATAACTTAAATGCATCTTCACCACTGATATAATTATCAGGCGAATTTTCAACTAATTCTTTTAATCTTTTTTCTCCTGATTCAAGAGTTTTTAAAAATAGTTTTTCTTCATCTAATACAGCAGCCTCTACTACTGGTCTCTTTTCTACTAAATATGGATATGCTTCTTTCATAACGTCAACTACATCAGAAACTATCTTATACATAAAAGGTGTTTGCATACCTATTTGTTTTCCATAACGAACACTTCTTCTTAATAATCTTCTTAGTACATATCCACGCCCAACGTTTTCAAAAGCAGCCCCATCTGCTAAAGCAAATGTAATTGCCCGTATGTGATCAGCAATTATTTTGTATTCCTTTTGTCCAACATATTTGGCATTTGCTAATTCTTCAATATGCTTAATGATTGGAGTAAATAAATCTGTTTCAAATGTAGAATCAACATCTTGGAAGATACAGCACCATCTTTCTAAGCCAGCACCTGTATCAATGTTTTTACTTGGAAGTTCCTTATATTCGCTTCTTTTTATACCAGGTTTAGAATTAAATTGAGAAAATACATTATTCCAAATTTCTATGTATCTTTCTTGTTCTTCGTCTTTTTTGAATTTTTCTAAAGCATCACCATTTGGATCGTACTTCTCTCCTCTATCAAAAAATATCTCTGAATCTGGCCCACATGGTCCTTCTCCAATTTCCCAAAAGTTTTCATCTAATGGTATGATATGATCTTCACTCATACCTTCCTCTATCCATTTCTTCTTCGCTTCTTCATCATCTGTATATACTGTGACATATAATAAATTCTTATCTATTCCAAAATAATCTTTTGACGTTAATAATTCATAAGCAAATTCTATTGCTTCTGGTTTAAAGTAATCACCAATTGAAAAATTACCCATCATTTCAAAGAATGTTTGATGTCTTTTAGTAATACCAACATTTTCTATATCATTTGTTCTAATACATTTTTGAATATTGGTAAGGCGACGACATTCTGGCACTTCGGAGCCATCAAAATATTTTTTTAATGGTGCTACTCCAGCATTAATCCATAGTAAACTATTGTCGTTTACGGGAATAAGTGAAGCGCTTTCTACTATTTTATGCTTATTTTTTTTAAAAAATTTGAACCATGTTGTTCTAATTTCATTATGTGTCATTTTGTTCATTGTACTACCTTCTTTATCTATATTTTATCTATTATATCTTGTGTTTTTTCTATTTCTTCTTCAATACTACCGTTGTTTAAAATGTAGTAATCTGCATAGGCAATAGGGCCTCCTTTGGCCAGGTTCTCTATTTCTGAAATATCCCTATATTTAATAGCATCACTGTCAAAGGCTCGCCCAGGTCGTTTGGCGACTCTTTCATATCTTAAGTCTTTATTTGCTACTACACATATTAATTTTAACTCAGGGAATCTCTCTATTAAATATTGATATTCATACCAAGAATATAATCCATCTAATACGACATTGTTACTTTTAAGTGCCTCTTCTATTTCTGGCTCTAAAATCTTCGCATAACATTCTGGACCATACTTTTTTCTTAAATTTTCACGAAATTCTTTTTCTGATTTTCCATCTTCCGTTCTAACAATCCCAGCTTCTTCCATTAATTTGTAAGTAACACCACCAAAGTATATCTTATGCCAGCCAATGCCTTGTAAATAATCAGTAACAACACTTTTGCCACTTCCACTCATACCTACAATTGCAATTATCTTATTCATCTTCTACTCCCTCCTCCTCGTTTTTAGCAATAAAATGAGCTGTATTCTTTAAAGAATTTAGATTTTCATTTTCTAATATATAATTAAAATCTTCATAATTATCCATTGCTGTTTCTGTTATATGATTTTTTTCTTCTTCAGTTAATTCATCATCGTAGTTATTTCTAATTAATTTTATTGAACATACATTATCATAACGTTCTTTAAAATACTCTATCTCCTCTGGAAATCTAGCATCAGTAATAATAAAAGTATCAAAAAATTCTTGAAGTATTTCTATGTCTTCATTAAGTCTATCTAGAAGGAATGCTTTTTTATTTAATTTTTCCTTTATTATTTCTATTCCCATTTTTTGCAAAAATTCTCTTGGTTTTATATCACTATTTGGATTCCATTCAAAATAGTTTGCTGCATAATTATATAATGGGTCAGTTATCTGCATAACACAAGGTTTATAACCATATACTTTCAATTCATCTCTCAAGTAATTACCAAATGTTGTTTTACCACATTTAGCTCGTCCAGCAATTATATATATTTTCATATTAATATCCTCCTTTTATATAAATAAAAGACCAAAATATAGGAGAGCAAATTGCTCGGTACCATCCTATCTTGGTCTTAATTTATGATAACGGTCTCCCGTAAGACTCATAAAGTAGCTTCCTAATATTATTATAGTTCTTCTCACCTGCCAGAACCTCTCTTCAATACTTCAATTAGTACTCAGTTTTAATCATTGTCTTATCCAATATTTCTTTGACTACTTCATTTTAACATCTATTTATAATTTATTCAATCAGTTAATTATATTTTTGAAAAATATTTTATTGGAAGTCTATAACATTTATCCAATTAGATAAAAAGGCTTGCTCCTCTTCTATACCTTTAGTCATTTGTGTAGCCGCTACAATAGGAATCCATCTTTGAATATTTTCCTTAGGAATCTCGCTCTTCTCACAAAAACGTTTAAGATATTTTTCGGCTAGTTCCTGATTACCATCCATACAGAATAGCAAATAAGTACGTGCAACATCTGCACTAGCATTGCCTTGAGTTACATGAGCCCAATCTATAATTGAAAAATTCCCAGCTTTATCAACTATTATATTAGTTGGATTGTAATCACCATGGCATACCTTATTATGTGTCTTCATACCATCTAATCTTTGTAACAATTCATATTTTGTATGTTCATCTATAAGAGTCGTAGTTTCAAGTTTCCTCTTAAACTTCTCTTTTGTCTGAGTTAGAAGTGGTACTCTTTGTCTATGTATTTCCATTTGTAAGTCAATGAATCTCTCTAACAATTCATCAGTTTGTTCTGGATGCTCTCTCATTAATCTATCTAATGGTATGCCTTCCTCGAACTCAAAAACTAATGCCCACCTGTTGTTAATTTTTGTAACCTCTAATAGTTTTGGAATATTCAAATTAGTGCATTCTTCTACTCTTGCTTGGTTAAGGGCTTCGTTAATTACATCTGATTTAAGATGATTTTCAACATAAAGCTTTATTTTTTTATCACCATCGATTATAACCTGTTTGTTCTTTCTTTCAACTAAAACATTGTCTAGATTGTAGCTCATTATATCAACTCCTTACCATAGTAGCATTTTCTATATATTGTTTTGATTTCGTTAATAAGTGGATATCTTGGATTAGTACTTGTACATTGATCATCAAAAGCATTTTCACTCATTTCATCTAAAGTTTTTAAGAAGTCTTCTTCACTAACCCCGTAATCTTTTATTGTATCTTTGATTTCAATTGCTTTCTTTAAGTCATCTAATTTTTGAATTAATTTTTCTTTTTTCTCCTCATCGTCTTTTCCATCTATACCTACACATTCTGCTAATTGGGCATAACGTCTTAAAGTTTTAGGATAATCATATTGTGGGAATGTACCCATTTTAACCGGAACTTCTGCAGCATTGAATCTTATTATTTCGTCTAATAATAATGCATTAGCAATTCCATGTGGTATATGGTGATACGCTCCTAATTTATGGGCTAAAGAATGGCAAATTCCTAAAAAGGCGTTGGCAAAAGCCATACCTGCCATAGTAGCAGCATTAGCCATTTTTTCTCTCGCCTCAACATCAGCGCCATTATTATAAGCTCTTGGCAAGTAAGTGAATACATTTTTTAAAGATTCTACGGCTAAACCATCTGTGTACTCTGTTGCCATCATAGAAACATATGCTTCAATACAATGTACTGCGACATCATAGCCAGATGCTGCAGTTAATGATTTAGGTGCATCCATCATCATATCACAATCTACTATAGCCATTTTAGGTAACAGTTGATAATCAGCTAGTGGATACTTTATACCACTTCTTTCATCAGTTATAACAGCAAATGGTGTTACTTCTGAACCTGTTCCAGCAGATGTTGGTATAGCAATAAAGTATGCTTTTTCTCCCATTTTAGGGAATTCATAAACACGTTTTCTAATATCCATAAATCTCATTGCCATGTCTAGGAAATCTACTTCTGGATGTTCATACATAACCCACATAATCTTAGCGGCATCCATTGCTGAGC
The DNA here is from genome assembly GCA_902803685.1 of uncultured Erysipelotrichaceae bacterium. The sequence goes on along the minus strand of CADCQR010000071.1, from coordinate 3,835 downwards.
CACCACCAACAGCAATTATTGTATCGGGCTTAAAATCATTCATCATTTTTGTTCCTTCAATGGCATTGCCTAATGTTGGATCTGGTTGAACATTAAAAAATGTTGCGTGTTCAATACCCATGCTTGTAAGCTTATCAGCTATAGGTTTCGTATACCCATGCTCATAAAGGAATGTATCAGTAACTATAAAGGCTCTCTTTTTATGTTCTACAGTAGATAATTCCTCTAACGCTACTGGAAGACAACCTTTCTTTATATAAACTTTTTCTGGAGCTCTAAACCAAAGCATATTCTCTCTCCTTTTTGCGACTGTTTTTACATTTAATAAATGCTTTATTCCTACGTTTTCAGATACTGAGTTATTTCCCCAACTACCACAACCTAGAGTTAAAGACGGAGTTAATTTAAAGTTATATAAATCTCCAATTCCCCCTTGTGAAGAAGGCGTATTAACTAAAACTCGACAAGTTTTCATTGTATTATAAAATTTATCTAATTTTTCTGGAAATAACTGTTCATTAATATATATTGATGATGTATGTCCTAAGCCACCGTTTTTTACTAATTTATCAGCAAAATTTACAGCTTCATCAAAACTTTCAACTTTAAATAGTCCCAAAACTGGTGATAATTTTTCTTTAGCAAACTCTTCATCTTCTATCTTTGATACTTCACCAATCAAAATTTTAGTATCTTCAGGTACCGTTATGCCAGCCATCTCAGCAATAACCGGTGCTGGTTGACCAACAATTTTAGCATTTAGTGCCCCATTTATAAATAATGTTTTTCTAAGTTTTTCTTTTTCAGAATCATCTAAGAAATAGCAACCTCTTGATTTAAATTCATTTACAACTTCGTCATAAACATTCCCTAAAACAATAACAGTTTGCTCAGATGCACAAATTAAACCGTTATCAAATGTTTTTGAATGAACAATTGAATTTACCGCTAATTTAATATTGGCACTTTCATCTATTACAGCTGGAGTATTTCCTGCCCCTACTCCTAATGCTGGCTTTCCTGATGAATAGGCTGATGAAACCATACCAGGTCCACCGGTTGCTAAAATCAAGTCACTTGTATTCATTAGCGTATTAGTCAAATCAAGTGATGGTACATCTATCCATGAGATTATATCCTTTGGTGCTCCAGCCTTAATAGCCGCTTCTAAAACTACTTTTGCTGCTGCTATAGTTGAGTTTTTAGCTCTAGGGTGTGGGCTTAATATAATTCCATTCCTTGTCTTAAGACAAATAAGTGTTTTGAAAATTGCTGTTGATGTTGGATTTGTCGTTGGAATTATAGCAGATACTACACCAATTGGTTCTGCAATTTTTGTTACGCCATATATCTTATCATCTTCAATAACACCACAAGTTTTATCATATTTATACTTGTTATATATATACTCAGCTGCAAAGTGGTTTTTTATAACTTTATCCTCAAGCACTCCCATTCCAGTTTCCTCAAATGCCATCTTGGCAAGTGGAATTCTAGCATTATTAGCTGCTAATGCTGCTGCTTTAAATATCTTATCTACTTGTTCTTGAGAATATTTAGAATATTTTTCTTGAGCCCTTCTTGTTTTCTTTAATGTTTCAGCTAAAGTTTCTAAACTATCGACTAATTCATGTTCAATCATTGATTGTCCCTCCTTTGATTCTTTAACTATATATAAGTTATCAAAAAAACATATTTTTTTCAAGATGAGCATAAAAATATTTCTATATGACTGTAATAATTTTTAACTATTTTATAAGAAAAAAAAGTGCTTTGATATAGCACTTTATACAGTTTGAATTTTATTATTTGATTTTGAATCAAGCTCTCTTAAATTAACTTTTTCATCTACAAACTTAAGGATTACTTTTAAACAAGCAATTGTTGGAGTTGCAATAATCATACCAAGTATTCCAAAGAAATTTTCGAAAACTAAAAGTCCAATCATTATCGTTACAGGATGTAATTTCATAGTATGACCCATTATTAGTGGCTGATAAAAGTTATTCTCTAATAATTGAACAACTACTATCGCTATTATAACGCATATCCCTACCACTGGTGATATTGTAAATCCTACTATTACTGCTGGAATAGCCCCAATGTATGGGCCAAAATATGGTATCACGTCAGTAATTGCACAGAATAACGCAAATATTAGCGGTGCTTTTAATCCAGCTATTGTAAGTCCGATACTTTGAGTTATAAAAACTAAAAACATAACAAGGAATAATCCTTGAACATAACTTCTTAAGGAATCATTGATACGACTACATAAGTCTTTGTAATTAGCACGCCAGTTGCCTGGTAACAAATTATTTATTCGTTCATTAATTTTATCAAAATCATATAAGACATAGAATCCAATCATAAGTCCTAATGTTATATTTAATCCACCGCTTATAATACTTTTACCAACGTTAAATATTTTTTGTGGAAGATTCGTCGTTAATTCATTAGCAAAACCTTCTACACCTTTATAGATTTGTTCTTGAATTTTGAAAGATTTTATTAATGGGCTGGAAATTGACGCAAATATTTTATCACTGAAATTTTTTATTTGTGAAATAATATCTGGTAAGCTATGAGCAAAATCACCCACTTGGGTAATTAACTGAGGTATTAAAGCCCAAACTAAAAGAATTATTAATAAGATGACCCCTAGATATACAATTAGGCATGATGGTAAATGAGGTATTTTTTTCTTTTGCAAAAAATTAACTGCCGGTACACAAAGCCAAGCTATAATAAAACCTAAAAATATAGGGCTGATAACAGTTAAGAATTCTCCAATATACTTTAAAATGTGCCATTCTTTAATTAAATATGTTCCTAATAAGATTAGAGCTATTATAGCCATGAAGAAGCCTATATTTATAAGCTTTTTCCCAGTTCTTAAAATATCATTCAGGCTATTATAATCAAGTTCTTTTTCAATTTTCTTTCGAAACAAATAAATCACCTTCTTTCGAGATATTATATCATTAATTTTTATTTTTAACTACAGTTTGCTATAATAATGTATGCATATTAAATCATTTTGGAGGCTATATATGAAAACAATTTCCAACAGAACTATTTCAGAGTATGAGATAAAAAACTCAAAATTCATAACCATTCTATACAAAGTCGATAATCAGTTCAGTTTAGAAGGATTTATTACACAAGTTAAAAAAGAATATCCCAAAGCCACGCATTATTGCTATGCATACCGAACTAAGAACGAACAAAAATCTAGTGATGATGGCGAACCTGGTGGAACTGCTGGACTTCCGATGCTAAATGTATTAATTAAGGAAGAGCTAATAAATGTTCTAGCTATTACTGTCAGATACTTTGGAGGAATTAAATTAGGCTCTGGTGGTTTAGTAAGAGCATACACAAAGTCATTAACCTTAGCCCTTGCAAACGCAAATATTTTAGAAGTAGTTGAAGGCTATGAAGTAAAACTTTCTATTAATTATAATGAACAAAAACAATTAGATTATTTATTAAAAGATATAAATGTTATTAATAAAGAATTTAACGACCAAGTCTACTATTTTATTGAAATATCAAAAAACGACTTGTCATTATTAGATAATTATAATTATGAAATTATAAAAACAAAACTTATTGAAAACAGAAAAAGACCGCTAGCATAGCTTGCGGGTATATTACATGGATGAGTATGGTTTTTTGTATTGTACAGGAGGGCAATAATCACCTGATTCTTCTGGAAGGCAATCATAAGGACTATAATCATTATCAAGCTGACTAGCTACAGCTTTGTTAATCATATCAACATAGTCTTTTTCAAATATATCATGTCCCATCATACTACTATTTTGTCTTT
>CADCQR010000070.1 GCA_902803685.1 uncultured Erysipelotrichaceae bacterium | reverse complement strand
CAAAAGAAAAGTTATTTGAAAAATATTATATGTATGCTATTATTTAGATAGTAAAAGAAGCAAGTTTAAAACTTACTTCTAATCATGAAAAGTACCATTTACACAGATTTTATTACACTCTTATGTCAATCCATATTCTAATATTTAGTTTACGTCAATTTTTTATGTGATTGCCTTATATACAGAGTAAGGTATTTATTATTTTATATTAAATTATCTTATTCATATATGTATATTTAAAACAAGAAGTAAAAAAAATTTGTATAGATAATACAGATTAAAATAAAACAACCTAAGAAGGTTGTTGAGTCAAATTCACTTAATTTATCTCCACAAACATGGCGTAATATTCTTCGTAGCATAAGTTGTTGTCATGTATGTATGTTGCTATCTGTTGACCTACGTATCTATAATGCCATGATTCATATGTGTAACCAGTTAAAAATTCTTTGTCTTTTGGAAATCTTAGAATAAATCCATATTTATGAGCATTTTTTTGCATCCAGTTAAATTCTTCTGTATTTTCAAAGTTAGTATAGTCCTCTTTTCCATTATATAAATCAACTGCCAATCCAGTCTGATGCTCAGAGAAACCAGGCCTACCAGAATAGGTATCTGCAGCTTCTTTTCCCTCCTTCCTTACATAACTGTTATATAGATTTTCTTGATATTCATAACTTCTATATGATGATGTTACAATTAGTTTTAATTTTTCTTTTTCTGCAGCTTTTGCCATGACTTCAAACTGATTTTTTGCCTCTTCGACTAATTTCATTCCACTCCGTGCATACGAGTTATTGATTGTTTCTAAATTATTAGGAATATAATCGCTTGGTAAGTAGTTATATTTATTTACAAGAATTATGTTTTTGTTTAAATTCTTACTTATTTTTGTATTTGTATAGAATTCGTTATCTATCCCTATATTTACATGTAGAATAATTTTTTCATCTGTTAGATTGTTATTCTTATCTTTATATTTTATATATCTGTTGATATATTTATAGTTAAAGTAACTAATTTTTTTATCAATGTTATTTAATTTTTTTAGTCGTTCATCTTCCTTTTTATCATTTTTCTTTATTGACGTTGCTTTATCTTTTTGTTTAGTTAGAAGATAATATACTTTGGTACTTATTTTACATGTTAATGAAATCATTAATAATATTATCAGTATAAATATGGTGAAATTTTTTTTCTTTATTTTTATTTTAACTTTTTTACTCATTATAAAAATCACCTAATATTATAATAGCAAAAAAAGTATAAAATATGTATAAAAAGATATCTTTTATCATAATAAATGATAGGAGGATATCTATGAAAAAGTTTTGTTTTTTGACTTTCTTTTTTCTTTTTTTTATTCCTGGTGTTGTTAAAGGTGAAGAGTTAATTCCTAATGCTACTAGTGGAGTTTTGATTGAAGCCAGTACAGGTAAAATAATCTATGAGAGGGATAAGGACAAAGAAGTCGCAATTGCATCTATGACTAAAATGGTAGCACAGATATTGATATTGGAAGAGATTGAAGCTGGTAATATTAATTGGGATGATAAAGTAAAGGTAAGTAAGAATGCAGCCGATATGGGAGGTAGTCAAATATATTTAGCTGAGGGCGAAGAGATAACTATCCGTGATCTTATGAAGGGTATTAGTGTTGCGAGTGCTAATGATGCGACTGTGGCAATGGCTGAGGTTATTGCTGGTAGTGAGGAAAAGTTTGTAGAATTAATGAATAAAAAAGTTAAGGAACTAGGCCTTAAGCATACAAAATTTGTTAATTGTACTGGCCTAGATGAAAATGGCCATTATTCGTCTGCATATGATCAAGCTATCATTGCTAGATATTTAGTAACTAAACATCCAATGATATTAGATTATTCATCTATATATGAAGATTATCTAAGAGAAAATACTGATAATAGGTTTTGGTTAGTTAATACTAACAAGTTAATTCGGTTTTATGACGGGGCTGATGGTTTAAAAACTGGTCATACGGATGATGCTGGATATTGTTTAGCAGCTACTGCTAAACGGGGAGATTTGAGGATAATTGCCATAGTTCTTGGAGAAAGTAACAGTAAGGTAAGAAATAGTGAGACAATGAGTTTGTTAGATTATGGTTTTAATACTGTTAAAGTTGATACTTTAAAAGGACGAGGTGAAATTGTAAAAAAAGTAAAAGTTGATAAAGCAAGTAAAAAAATAATTAATGTTGCTATAAAAAATGATTTAAATGTTATTGAGACAAAATCTTCTAAAGTTAATAAATATAAATATACTATTAAAATGAACAATTTTGTTATTCCCTTAAAAAAGGGGGATGTAATAGGCAAAATTGTAGCTAGCGATTCAAATAACAATGTTGTTTCTAGTGCTGATTTAACAGTTATGGAAGATATCAAGAAGTTGAGTCTCTTAAAAATTTATAAGGATACTTTATTAAATATAACTACAGGAATCTATTAAGTGTTTTGCTTTTTAGATTTTTTATTTTATTGTATATGATAATGATATGTTATAATCTTTATAGATGTAATATTATTGAATATATGTTTAGTATTTTGATTAATATGAATACGTTTTTTGACATTTACCTTATGATAAAAGATAAAATTACAGATAGTGGTATTTTTAATATTATCTAAATATGATATTAAAATGTTTCTCATAGTAGAAAGAACGTTGTGGATGATTATTTTATGAAAAAGTTTATACCAAGAAATGCGCAAGAATTAGTGAGAAAAAGGAAAGAAAACAATTTTAAGGGGAGTTTACGGCTATAGGTGATAATGAGGTGTGCTGGTATATACATCCGGAAGTTAAATTAGATATTTATTTAGAATATCAAGTCGGAGAAGCCTGCATATATCTTCAAACAGGTGGACACGATTATGTGCCATCTGATGAGTTGCGAGATGACTTATTAACAACAAATGATGAGGGTGGAGTAATAGTTAGACGTAAATTATGGTTATTTGGTTGGCAAACGGAGGTTTACTTTGGAAAGGAATATAAAGAAAGAATTAAGTTCTTTTAGTGATATAATATGAAGCATTTGAGGGGATATTTATATGGATTTTTGGCAATTTTTTATAAGAGCAGATAATTTAGATATTGATAACTTAAAAGAGTTTTTTAAATCATATGGCTTAGATACAAAACTTATTGATTTATCTCATGAGAAAGGAAAAGAATATTTTTCTAATTTTACTTTTTTTTCTAATGAGAAATTTGCTTTTGAGGTTCTTGATTTTACTGATGCACATAATTTTTTTGATGAATTTGATTCTAATAAAAATGAGAATGGTTATGGTGTGGATGGTATTGAATTTGAAGAAAAGTTAAAGGAATATAATATTCCCTCGAACGAAAGGATATATAAGCTTTATTTTACGTTATCACCTGGTGGAAATATAGAGAATTCTAACATTTATTTGTCAGATAATGATATAGCATTATATACTTATGTATATGCGTTATACTTAAGTGAGTATCATAAGGGTATTTTGTATTATTCAAATGATTGTGTTTATGTTACGAATACTATTTTAAATAAATTGATAAAAAAAGGGTTGGAAGGAAAGCTTATAAATGGAGGCATAAACATAATTAATAAAAAGTATGTAAATTACACAACAGAAGTTATATTTGAACAGAAGTATTTCCTTAAGAGAAAAATTAATTATAAAGATGTTATTAAATTGGCAAATTTTGGATTTGGTGTTAGAGATGAATTTAATTTATTAGTTGAAAACAAAATAGGCAAGCACACTTTAATTTTTGATAGGAATCAATTTGGAAGAGGGATTGATTTGTATCTTGTTGGTAAGACTATTGTTTTATCTTTAAGCATTCCTACTTCTTCCTGTGAAATAAGAAAATTTTATGAATTGGTGAATAAAATATGCGACATTTTGGGTGTAGATAGTTACATAAGGAATAATAATAGAGTGTATTTGGCGGATAAAGAGATTCTTATAAAAGAAGATGAACAATTATCAATGGAATCATTAAAAGATTTAGAGGATGCTATTTTGCAAGGAGAGTTAGGCTGTAGTACTATAACTGGCGTATATAATCCATTATCAATAGGCGTAAGAGAGATTGGGCAAATTAAGGGGTCAATCAAGGATTTTGGCAATTATTTAAATAATATTCAATCGATTCCTGTCTTTTATCCGAGGCCAAAGTTATATAAAAATGATATTACTGGTAATGTAGATTGTTGTTTTTTTGTAATTGGAGCTAATATTCCTACTGTGTTTAAGATAAATGATTTAGACAATATTAAAATAGGGGAATATTATATAGTTATTAATGATATGAGAATAAAAAGGAAAGATTTTATTACATATGTAAAGGAAAAAAATTATTATGATACTGAACATGTTTTGATAACATTAAATGAGAATGAAATGGTGGATTTAGTAGAAATGTATTCTGTTGATAAATGGTTTGGATAGAAGTATTTTATTGTAAGATGCACTAGGGTATTGCTAGATTCAAATGTTGGATATCTTGTTAATTATTTTTATATTGATATGTAGAATAGTGTAAATTTTGATATTTTTAAATCAAAAATTATATTAAATGAAAATTGATTTTTTTGCTTTATAATAGTACACTATATTATGATAGAGGATATTATATGAAATGTGCTAAATGTAAAACAAATGTAGATGATGGTTCTTTACTTTGTTCTGTGTGTGGTAATGATCTTATGGAACAAAAATTTCAGCTGATTATCAATGGTAAAAAAAAATTTGGAATTGCTAAAAATTTATTTTATGGTTTGATTGCAATTTTTTGCTTGGTAAGTTTTTATTATATGCTTTTTGGATTTGATGGTTATATTACTGTAGTTGGTAATTGGAAATGTGCCAATTATGCTGATAATATTGATATTGACGACGCCTCTATTTATTACTTTTCTATGACATTTAATGATGATAAGAGCTATTCGCAGGTTAGTTTTTCAGACTCAACAAATAGTTTTTCTATTACAGGATCATACGTTGAAGAGAAAAATGGAAAATTTTCTGCCAATTTGAAGGGTTATGTTGATGTATATATGGTTACTGAAAGTGTTATTAAAAATGGTAAGGTAGATAGTTCTGCTTATAAAACACATTATTTAATTGGTATATCAAAAGATAATAATAAAGCGATAGTGTCCGATATACAAAATGATTTGTCATATGTTTGTAGAAAATATTAGGAGGTGATAATATGAGTAAGTGTAATCGTTGTGGTATTGAGCTAGGCGAGAATGATGTTGTTTGTTTAAATTGTGGAGCATTGGTATCTGCTACTACTGGGATAGATAAAGACAAAAATGAAGAAAAGGATCAAAATAGCGATTCATTTGACAATTCAGATATTGTTAATTCTGCAAATGTTGATGATAATTTGTTTAACAACAGCAATAATTCATCTACTACTAATGACGGTTTTGATATTAATTTTGATGCTTTTGATGATGTTAATAGCACTTTTGATACAAGTGGTGTTGATTTTGATAAGTTTGAAGCCATTTCTTCTCTTGAGGAAGATGAGGAAAAGGTAAATTTAGTTGATTTTAAGGATGAAGAATATGATAGTTCTAATGTTGTCGATTCTAGTGGGGATATAGATAAATTAGCTGTTGCAGATAATGATGATCAAAGCGGTGCTGCTGACAGTGATAATAAAACTCAAAAAAGTAAGATTAATTCTGAGATTATTTTAAAGTATGTTTTCTTTGTTGTTTTAATAGTTTTTATTGTACTGCTTATTGCAGTTGCTTATAAATATTTTTCTTCAAAGAATTATGGTAAGATTCCTGGCGAAGTTGACCAGAAAGAACTAAATGTGGAAAGTAAATATAGTTTGACTGAAAATCCAAATTATATAACTGATAAGAGTTGGATATGTGGAAGTTCAAAAAATGATGATTTGTCAAATGATTCGAGTACGTATTTTCAGTATGATTTTTATAGTGATGGAAGGTATGTAACTCAGCATCATAAACAAAGGGAAACATATGAAGATGGTAAATATGCTTTATCTTTAGATGATATTTCAAATGATAAATATACTTATAAAATAACTATTATTGCTAACTTGAGTAGTGGTTATAAGAAAAAATACGAGTTTACCTTAGTAACTAATAAAGATGGTACTAAAGCAACTTATATTGGTGATAACGGTACTTATGCTTGTCAAGAAATGGACTATTATAACAATAGATAGGTGAAATTTTGTGATAAAGATTGATAGTGTTAGTAAAACTTATAATAATAAGATTAAGGCAATTGATAATCTGAGTCTAGATATTTCTTCAGGAGAAATAGTTGGTTTTATTGGATTGAATGGTGCAGGTAAAACGACTCTTATTAAGATGCTTACTGGCATAATTAGACCTGATAGTGGGCATATTGAAATAGATGGATTAGATATAGTTAAAGATTCTTTAGAAGCAAAAAAGAAGATAGGGTATATATCTGATAATCCTGATCTTTTTCTAAGATTGACTGGTCTTGAGTTTGTTAATTTTATTGCTGATATATATAATGTTGATTTGCAAACTAGGAAAGAACGAATTGAATATTTTAGTAAAAAATTTGATTTGGCTGATATTTTAGGCAAGCCTATGCAAGGGTATTCTCATGGTAATAGGCAAAAAATGATGGTAGTTGCTGCGCTTGTACATAGCCCTAAAGTTTGGATATTGGATGAACCATTAATTGGATTGGATCCTAAAAGTGCATTGGTTCTTAAAAATATGATGGTTGAGCATGCGAAAGCTGGTAATACAGTGTTCTTTTCTACACATGTTTTAGAGATTGCCGAAAAATTGTGTGACAAAGTGGCGATTATTGATAGGGGTAGAATTGTATATTTTGGCACATTGGCACAGCTAAAGAAGGAGTATAATCAAGATGATTTGGAAAATATTTTTATGGAGGTAGTCCAAGGTGAATAACTATTTTTCTCTATTAAAAGTTTTTTTAAGATCGATTGCTATGAGTGATATTAAAGATAAAAAGAAAAGACTTTTATTTAATATATTGCTCTTTTTTGTTGTGATTTTCATTTTTTTACCATTTGTTATATTCTGTGGTACTTTTGTTTATGGTGTTACTGGTATGTTTAATGAAATTGGATATCCTACTGTTGGTTTTGAACTTATGTGTGTATTAATATCAGTTTTTACTTTTATATTTAGTTTTAATGTTGTTTTAAATCAGTTATATTTTAGTGACGATATTGAAAATATATTGGCATTACCGATTAAGCCATATATTGTTGTAGCTTCGAAATTAAGTGCATGTTTTGTCATTGAGAATATTATGCAGTTTTTTGTACTTTTTGCTAGTCTATTAGGTTTTTCTTTTGCTTTAAAGCTTAATTTTATTAATATTTTGATTGGGGTTGCAGGTGTTATTACATTGCCTATTATATCGATGATATATTGTGCGCTTATAAGTATTGTTATTATGTATTTTTCTAAGTATATAAAGAATAAACAAACTATTAGAAAAAGTAGTATATTATTTGTTGTTGTTGTATTATCTATTTTTGCCATTTTTATGTTAAATTTGCAAGATTTTAATTTTGAAGATTATATTCAAAATATTGCAACAGATAATCGTTCCATTTTCAATTTGTTGCAACTGTTATTTCCCCATATAAAATATTTTGTTAATTCTATTTATAACTTATCATTTTTTGATTTCTTGACTTATATAGTTATAAACATTATATTTGTAGTAGCTTTATTTGTTCTAGGTAATTTTTTGTATTTGGATGGTGTCATTGATTTAACTAGTAGGAATACTAATACTGTATTTGAAAATAATAAATTTATAAATCATATTGAAAAGAAAAATATTTTCATTTCATATTTATCTAAAGAATCTAAGATTTTGTTTCGAAGCCCAGTTTTTTTTGTTAATTGTATATTGATTAATTTTATTTGGCCGATATTTGTTTATGTAATTTATAAGTTGTCTATAAAGTCCATTACTTTTAAATCATTAATTAGTATGGCTAGTACTGATAATTTTTTAATAATGTCTTTAATTACTATACTTGGAATTTCTATTTTAGTTCCATCTTTAAATAGTGTCGCCTCATCTTCTTTTTCTAGGGAAGGAAAGAGTTTTTATTTCCTTAAATATATTCCAATTTCTTTAAAAATACAGTGCCTTATAAAATTAAGTTTTTCATTTATAGTTAGTTTTGGTAGTATATTTATTTTTACAACAATATTTTTTATAGTTTTGAAAGTTAGTATGTTCAAAATTTTATTATTTGATTTGGTGTCTGTTTTATGTGTGCTATTGATTTGTATGATTGGATTATTTGTTGATTCTATTCAACCAAAATTAGTATGGGATGATGAGATTAACTCATTAAGGGAAAACTATAATACTTTTGTTGTTATGGGGATTGCTTTACTACTTTTTGTATTGTTTTGTGGTGGCTCATACATCTTGTTTTACTTTCATTTTTGTTTTAAAGATATAACTGTAGTTGCTTTGTGTTTGTTGTTAATTTTTAATATGGTTTTATTCCTAATTACATATTTGTCTTCAGAAAAAAATTTAATTGAACAAGAGGATTTTTAATGTTATAATTTTTTATAGTAGGAGGTTGTTTTATGTTTTGCAATTGTGATGTTGAAACTCTAGATAGTGGATATGAAAGTATAGTTGATGATAATCAGTGTTTGTTTGACGAAGTTGCGGTTACAAATGGTCAACAATGTTATGATGATCATTGTGTTAAAGAAGTATTAAAACTTGACAATGTATTTGTAGCTGATGTTTTAGCTGATGATTTATATACTGTTCGTGTATTTGATGACGATGAAACTGGCTTAATATTTAGTTGTAATTGTGGTTGTGATGGTAATTGTGCACATGAGTATGCAGTTTTATTGGCTATACAGAATGGTAGATATGTGGATGAACAGTTGAGGCCTTATGTTGATAAAATAACGGTTAGTTTGCATGAGTTAATAGGGAAGATTCCGGCAGATCAGCTAAAAAAATATTTACAGTCTGTTGATTGTGATGATTGTTTATGCATAGATAAAGAGCAATTAGAAAATGCATTTATTCAATATGTTCCTAAACAAAGCTATGACTATTATTATAATAACTTTTACAATCACTACTTGTTGAAAGAAGATATTTGTACTATTTATAATGATTATTTTAGCGAAATTAAAAAATATGTTGATTGTAAAGATTATGAGCAGGCATTCTATATAATAAAATCAATTGTAGAAGTTACTCATGATTTGAATATAGATATTACCAATGATTACCCGGAATTGGGAATGTATTTAAGAATATCTTATCGTAAAGCGGATATTGAAGTAAAAAAGATTATTGAAAAGTATGTTATGAAGTTAGTATTTAATCAATATTATGATAATTGCTATTTAGAAGATATGATTTCTAATATGAATTAGTGTAAAGTAATAGTAAAGTATATGCATTTTTATATGGTTAGAAGTAAAAAGAGAATTATTTTGTTTTCTTTTTTTAGTTTATTTTAATATAAAATGGTATAATTTGGATAGTGAAATGTGAGAGGTATAATATGGCCAAGAAAAGTAAAAGGACAGCCACTAAGATAGATGAAGAGTTAATAAAAAAGGTTGATTCTATAGTCGATGAAATTGAAAAGACTAACAACTTTAAGAAAATAAATCTTGATGAAATAGAAGAGGTAGGGGCTACTTCGTCTATTGATAAGGTTCAGAATAGTGCTACTTCTAATAGTAATGATGATATAGAGCAACTGGAATTTACAGATTCTTATTCAGCTTCAGAAATTTTATCAGATAATGCCGATTTAAACAAAACAAATGAATATGAATTTAAGTTTGATAAAAGTCGTTTAGAGGAAGTTGATTCTTTAGATACTAGTTTTTTAGAAGGTAGAATCAAGAATGCAAAGACAATAAAAAAGAATATTAATGCATCAATTAAACATAAATTAGATTTGTCACGTTTTAATTTTTCTTTTCCATATAAATTTTTATTAAATAGATATGTTGGTTTTGGTATCTTAACTTTTCTTTCACTGATTGTTTTGGTTATTGTAGTAGTTAAAATACCACAGGTTTATAAAAGAGATGGTTTGAAGCCAGATTTGGTTAAGAATAATATTCAAAATACGATACCTTCTATAGATGATAATTATTTATTTATTGGGGATGTTTATACTGACAGATATGATGTGTCAAAGTTTTTGTATGGAATGCATGTTGTTAAGGTTAGTAGTGATGATATGACATCTGGTAAATTATTATCAAGTATGCGTGAGAATATATATATATATAATCCGTCTAAAGTTTTTCTTTCACTTGGTAATATTGAATTGAATGATGATAATGATATATCAGTTTTTGTTGATAATCTTAAAAAAATTGCTTTATATATTGAAGAAAATAGACCTAGTGCTATTTTATATATTGAATCTGTTTATCCTGTTTGTGATGATACTAGTAAAGATAATGAATATATTATTAAAGCTAATGCTGAAATAGAGAAGTTTTGCGAGAAAAATGATATTGTTTTTATAGACATTTTTAGGATTCTATATGATAAGAATGAAGAAAATTTAAATAGAAACTATGTAAGTGATGGATGTATTATTTCTGAAGAAGGTTATAAAAAAATTACTGATATTATAAAAAAATATTTAAAAGCTTAGGTTGGGATGTTTATGGAAGCTAAAAAGGGTTTTAGTTATAGTAGGAGAAAAACAATTATTAGCATTGTATTAACTATGTTTGTTTTTATATTATTTTCTCTAATTTTATATTGTAACTATGTAATAAATAAATATGATAGAGTGATTTTTCCGAATTCTTATATACAACAATATACAATTGGGGAGTATTCTTATGATTCTTTAGATGAGTTTTTAGATTTTATTGATAAGATGATTGGTGCTAGAAATATAGCTTTTGTAGTTAACGGTAATGAGTACAATTATAAATATTCTGATATGGGCTTTTCTTTAGATAAAAATAAAATGGTTAATGAAATAGATAAATACCAAAAAAAATTGAATTTTTTTCAGAAACTTGGTAGGATTCTTTTTAAGAAAAAGAAAGTTTTTGATTATGAGTTTTGTTATGATGATCAAAGCGTCAATGATTTTTTATTAAAGTTAAAAGAAAATGTTGATGTTCAAAAAGTCGATGGACATTTTGTATCTGATGATTCTGGGGTAAGGTATGATAAAGGAACTAATTCTTTTTATCTCGATTGTGATAAGTCTTATGAAATTATAATCTCTAAATTGTCAGAGGGGATAGCTGATAATTCTAGGATAGAATTGGTTGGTTCTTTTGAACAGGCTAATAGTAATGCTAGTTATGAAAAAATTGATACTATGGT
Organism: uncultured Erysipelotrichaceae bacterium; assembly: GCA_902803685.1. Next base: position 27,096 of record CADCQR010000070.1, on the reverse strand, counting down.
TTCTTCATTTACTACTGAGTTTAATCCATATATAAGAGCCCGCGCTCAAAATCTTTATACTGCACTTAATTATATTAACGGGGTTGTTGTTGAGCCTGGAGAAGTATTTTCTTATTATAAATATGCTGGGCCATTTAATAAAGACGGTTATGTTTTTTATTATGAATTTGTTGGTAATGGTGTTTGTCAAATTGCCACTACTACTTATAATGCGGCCTTAATTGGCGGATTAGAAATAATTGATAGATATCCACATGCTGCTAAGAGTGTTTATGTTGCTGGAGGTTTGGATGCGACAGTTGCAAGTTATTCCAGTGGTTGGTATGTTGACATGTCTTTTAGAAATACTTATGATTATCCAATATATATTAAGGCATATGCCAATGGTGGAAAAGCCACAGTTGAATTTTGGTCTAATCACAATGCTAAGAGAGGATATGAATATACAACGGAGTCTGTTCAAATAGGAAAACGAGGATATAAGTCATATTTGCATGTTTGGAAAGATGGTGTTGAAGTTGAAAAGCGCTATATAGCTACTACTTGGTATTCTAAGGACAGTTAATTTTATATATTTTTGTATTAAAATTATTATTCTTTCATAAGATTTAATGTATAAGAAAGGATGATAAATATAGAAACATTAAAAGTAAGTAGTAAATCTAACCCAAATAGAGTAGCTGGTGCTTTGGCTAATATAATTAGAGAAAAAGGGACTGTTGAAATGCAAGCAGTTGGAGCAGGAGCATTAAATCAAGCTATTAAAGCTATTGCGATAGCACGGGGGTTTGTTGCTCCTTCTGGAAAAAACTTAATTTGCATTCCTGCTTTTTCTGATATTTCTATTGACGGTGAAGAGCGGACTGCTATTAAATTGATTATTGAAGCCAAATAGGCTTTTTTAATTTATAAGGAAAGTGCGTTTACTTCAAATAAAGTAAAAATGTGATAGTATTTACACTATCAATATTTAATATATTTGGTTAATTGGTTAGAACGTGGTACAATAATATAAAGTAGGGTGATGTTATGAATCAATCAAATAATCAAAATAATAATCAAATGCAAAATAATTTAGTTAATAATCAGAATAATCTGATGAATAATTCTTCTAATGTTAATGGAAATACTTCGACTCAAACTGCTTTCGATATATCTAAAAATTTGAAATTAACAGACCAGTCATCGATTTCTGTTGGCAGTAGTCAGACACCTGGGCAAAATAACATTGGGAATGCTTCTAATAATAATTCATATGGTCAGGAAAGGTATGTTTATTGTATGAAGTGTGGGCAACCTATGCGTGAATCTTCTAGGTGTTGTATGCATTGCGGTGAGTTAAATTATTTGAATGATAAGAATAATTCTGTCAAAGGTATTTTTTCTTTTGCTAAGAAGCAGAAGAGAAAAGAAGATGTAAGAAATGCTAAGAAACAAGCTAAACTGGCTGCAACTAACGAAATTGGTCAATCAGTTAATGCTAAAAGATACATTATACAGAAGAGAATTTCTCAGTTATTTATGATTGTAGTTTTAATAATAGCTGCAGTTAATTATAAATTTATTTTTAATTTTGTAACTACATTTAGGGCTAAACATTATTTAAATCAAGTTGATAAGATAGTAGAACAGATTGACGACCAAATGACTAATGGAACTTGTTCATCATCCGTAGATGGTGAAGATATGATTTTTTCTTTTTATCTTTCTAGTGATGAATATGATACTTTTGTTTCGCTATATACTTTTGATTATTTTAAGGGATATGTAAAAGTTGTTCCAGATGGGGAGAATAAGTATAAATACTATGTCACTATAACAGATGGAAAATATGGTTTGAGAAATGTTTTATATAGTAAAAATTTAAGTGTTAAAAAAGTAAAGAAATTTTCTAAAATTAATGATTTACCTAGTACTAATGTAACATGTAGTTGAAATTATTAAAAAAGTGGGTTAGAATAATTACATAAGTCGATGATTAGAATCAATAATAAGAACTTTTAATTATAGAGAATGTGTGGTTGGTGAAAACACTATTAAAATCTTATTTATCTACTCTATAGATGAATTTTATTCCGGGTAATACCGTTATCTAATTGAGTTAAAGTAAGGATGGTACCGTGCACTTGCACTCCTTTGAGTATCATCCTTTTTATTTTTTTGGAGGATATATGAAGGAAATTAAGATTGGTACTAAATATAGGCATTTTAAAGGAATAATTGTAACTGTTATCGCAATAGCTAAGGATAGCGAGACCCTGAAAGAGTTAGTGATTTATGAGCATGATGGCGATACTTTGGCAAGGCCCTATGATATGTTTGTCTCGGAAGTAGATCATGATAAGTATCCGGATGTAAAACAAAAATATCGATTTGAGGAAATTATTATGGAGGATTAAAATGATAGATATTAAGTTAATAAGAGAAAATAAAGATTTAGTTAAGGAAAATATTAAAAAGAAATTTCAAGATGAAAAATTACCTTTAGTGGATGAGGTCTTTGAACTTGATAAAAGAGCTAGAGAAGTACAGGTTAAAGTTGATTCGTTAAAGGCAAATAAGAATAAACTTAGCGGTGAAATCGGTAAATTGATGAAAGATGGTAAAAAAGATGAGGCTGAGGAAGTCAAGAGAACAATTACTGAATCCGCAGAAGAAATTTCAAAATTAGAAGTTGAGCAAGAGGAAATTACTAAGAAAATTAAAGAGAAGATGATGGTTATTCCACAAATTATGGATGTGTCAGTTCCTATTGGTCGTGATGATACAGAAAATGTTGAAGTTCAGAGATTTGGAGAAGCGGTTGTACCAAGTTATGAAATTCCTTATCATGCTGACATCATTGATGCATTAAATGGAATGGATAAAGATGCAGCAGGTAGAACTTCTGGTCAAGGTTTTTATTATTTATTGGGTGATATTGCGAGGCTTCATGAAGCAATGATTGCATATGGACGAGATTATATGATTGAACATGGCTTTACATATGCTATTCCGCCTTTTATGATTCATAGTGATGTCGTAACTGGGGTTATGTCTTTTCCTGAGATGGAAGCAATGATGTATAAAATAGAAGGTGAGGATTTGTATTTAATTGGTACTTCTGAACATTCTATGATTGGAAAGTTTAAAGATCAGATAATTAAAAGAGAAGAACTTCCAATTCATATGACAAGTTATTCTCCTTGCTTTAGAAAAGAGGGCGGTTCTCACGGATTAGAGGAGAGAGGACTATATAGAGTTCATCAATTTGAAAAGCAAGAAATGATTGTTGTATGTGAACCAGAAGAATCAATGGATTGGTATAATAAAATGTGGCAATTTACAGTAAATATTTTCCGTAATATGGACATCCCGGTAAGACAGTTAGAATGTTGTAGCGGTGATTTAGCGGATTTAAAGGTTAAATCTTGTGATATTGAGGCATGGTCGCCACGCCAACAAAAGTTCTTTGAAGTTGCTAGTTGCTCTAATTTGGGCGATGCACAAGCTAGACGTTTAGGAATTCGTGCTAAAGGAGAAAAGGGAACTTATTATTTACATACTTTGAATAATACAGTAGTTGCATCACCAAGGGGATTGATAGCATTAATTGAAAATAATTATCAAGAAGATGGAAGTATTCTAGTACCAAAGGTTTTGCAACCTTATATGGGTGGTTTGACAGTTATTAAAGCAAAGAAGTAATTTTTATGAGGAGTATTATCTCCTCTTTTTTTACTTTGCTATAAGTTTTTGAGTTTTTATGCTATACTATTTATATAAAATAGGGAGCGATGTGTATGATTAAAGTTGATTATATATCTACAAAGGATATTACTAAGGTTGCTAAAATTCATAGTAGTAAAAAATATATAAATTGGATTATGAAATTTATAGAGAATGAATATCGATTTTATCCTCCTTTGGTAATTGAAAATCAAGGTGATTTTGATGATTTTGATGATTTTGATGATTTTGATTTTTCTTCTAGTGATGATGATAGTTCATATTTTGATAGTTTGTTAGCCAAAAAGGAAGATTCTTCTGATGTACCTATGATTGGCGAATTATGGAAAAAAGCAACTAAATTTTTTTCTGAAGATGTATTTAATCTTGAGGCTTCAAAAATTTATGCTATAAAGAAAGGTATGAATTCAGTGGCTAAGTTAGATAAATATGCTACAAGTAGAATTAAATGTAGTAGAAGTAATACGACAAAGATTAAAAAGGAAAAATATTTGAGTGATGCTGTAAATGGTGAGGCATTTAAATTATATAAGGCAGTTTCTAGAAATTATTGCTTAAAGCCTATTGAGTTGTATAAAGATGATATTATTGAAAGACCAAATGTAACTAAGAATATGGCATTTTCGGCTAAAATAAAGAAGTATATGAAAAGCAGTCTTGATGATATAGAGGTGTTATCTTTCTAATAAGAAATTTACAATGTTTGTGGGATGTGATAGTAAATGGAATTTTTAAATAATAGGTGTCCAATTTGCGGTGCTATAGTAGAATTTAATCCAGTTAGTCAAAGCTGGGAATGTAGGAATTGTGAAAAGGAATCTGTTTTGACCGCTAGTTCAAAATATGTTAATACCAGTAATGTCATTGTTAATTCTAGTATTAAGATGGATGAATTTACTAGTTTTCGTTGTAAAAAATGTGGTTCTGATGTGATTGTCAATAGTACGAATACTGTGACTTTTTGTGTATATTGTGGTAGTACTGAGATATTAAAGGAAAAGTTAAACTCTTTTAGGATACCAGATTTTATAATTCCGTTTAAAAAGAATAAAAATGAGGCCATGGCATCATTCTTACACATTATTAAGAATAAGTCTTTGATGCCTAGAAAATTTAAACAAGTTGGTACTGTTGAAAAGATTTCAGGTGTTTATATTCCATTTTGGGCTTATGACATTTCATGTGATGGAAATGTATTATTTAAGTGCTCTGACATTTCTCATTGGATTGACTCTAATTATAATTATGCAAAAACTTCTAATTATGAAGCAGATATTAAGGTGCATCTTGATTATGAGAGGGTATTAGTTGCTGCCTCTAGTAGATTTAAAGATGAGTTAATAAATTTAATAGGGCCTTTTAATTATGGTGATTTGACTAGATATAAGCATGATTATTTAGCCAATTTTTTAGCCGAAAAGTCTGATGTTAGTGATATTGATGCTTTTGCAATGGCTAATCAACGTACTATGGATACTTGCTTTGATTATGCTAGTTTAGCAGTAAAACATCATAATAAGATTGTTAAGAGTAATTCTTTAGATTTAAAAAGAATTAATACAAGTTATATTATGTTGCCTGTTTGGATGGTTAATATCAAATATAATAATAAGCTTTATACTTTTGCTATGAATGGACAAACAGGTAAAGTTTTTGGAGAGGTCCCCTTAGGTATTAAAGAGTGTATTTTATGGGGATTATTAATATTTTTTATTATTTTTTCAATAGGAATATTAATTGTATTATTAAGTAGGTGATTTTTATGCGAAAGAGATTTCTTACGTCAGCTATACTTATACTATGTTGTATTTTTAATTGTTTTAATGTAAGTGCAAGTACTAAAACTTATGATAGAACTAATGATAATTTAAGGGTTCCAGATTATGTTACTGTAACAGAAGCTAATAAAAGTAATATTTTATTGACTCCAGCTGTTGATTCTACTGAAAAAATATATGATTTTGCCGATTTATTTACTGATAAGGAAGAAAAGATACTTTATGATAAGGTTAAGACTTTTATAAAAGAATCGAATTTAGATTTGGCAATTGTTACTATAAAGTATAATAATAAACATTCTGCTCAAAAGTATTCTGATGACTTCTATGATTATAATACTTTTGGTACAGGTGATAAGCATTCGGGAGTGTTATTTTTAATTGATAGGGATAGTGGAAAGATATATATGACAACAACTGGAAAGGCTATTGATGTATATACAGATAGTAGATATAGTAATATTCTCGATAACGTTTATAAATATATCGATAAGCAGCAATATTTTACAGGTACAAGTAGGTTCATTGATTTAGTTTTGTCTTATTCTAGGATAGATATATCTCGTGATGGTAATTTGGTTATTAATGAAAATGGGGAAGTTGTACAGGATAATAAAGCTTTTTTTGTGGCGTTTATAGTTGCGGTTGTTATTACACTTATGGTGTTATTAGTAATGGCTAGAATGAACAAGATTGAGTATGAAGCAAGTGATTCTAAGGTATATTTGAAGAAAGATACAGCAACTATTTTGAAAGTTAAAGATTTATTTTTGGATTCATATGTTAATAAGGTTAAAATTAATAATGATCATTCTAGGGGGAGACATATTCGTGGAGAAAGTGTAGTACAGTCTGGAAGCGGTGGAAGTTCACATGGAGAAGGTGGACAGCGCTTTTAAAATAGTATATAATGTAATTGTATGGAAAAGAGGTATGTTATATGGGTTTAATTAGAGCCGCAGTTAATGCAGTAGGTAGTACTCTTCATGATCAATGGAAAGAGTATATAAAGTGTCCGGATTTAGGACAAGATATTTTAATGAAGAAGGTTACAACAAAAAATGGTGTAATTTCTAAGGATAGTATTATTCAGGTTGATCCTGGACAAATTGCCATTATTGTACAGAGTGGTAAAGTTTTAGATGCTACAGCTGAGTCTGGTCCATATGTTTTTGATCAATCATCATCACCAACATTTTTTGCTGGTCAATTTGGTGCAGTTTTTAAAGAAATGTGGAATCGTTTTACATTTAATGGTGCAGTTAGTAAAGATCAGGTTGTTTATTATGTAAATTCAAAGGAAATTATGAATAATAATTTTGGGACTCCAGCACCTGTTCCTTTCCAGGATTGGTCCCATCCAATCCCAAATCAGATGACTGGCGCTGTAACTCCTTTGAGAGTTAGCGTTAAATGTTTTGGTAAATATACATTTAGAGTTTCTGATCCTGCAATTTTTATGAGCAGAATAGCTGGAACAGCTGATGAATACAAAAGGGAAGATGTTGTTGAGCAAATGCGTGCTGAGGTTGTTAGTGCTTTCCAAAATGTATTGAATGAGCTTGGTAATTCTAATCATAAGGTGCCTGTACTTGAACTTCCAAGTAGTACAGATGAAATTAAAACTTTAATGGAAGATAAAGTTTTTGATCAACCAATTAGAGAGCGTGGATTGAGTATTGTAGGATTTTTAGTAGAATCTGTTACATTAGATGATGAGTCAAATAAGAAGATTGATCATTATGAGTTGTCTTCAAATGCATATATGCAGCAAGGTACGCTTGTTGGAAGCTATGGAGAGGCTGTTGTTGAAGCTGCAAAAAATGAAGGTGGCGCTGTAAATGGATTCATGGGTGTTGGTATGATGAATATGGCATCTGGTAATATGTTTGGAGCTACTGTTAATAATGTTAATCAACAAGTAAGCAATGCTCAAGCTTCTAACCAGCAAGGTGGTGTATTCTGTAGTAATTGTGGTACTAAGAGCAATGGTGGAAACTTCTGTTCAAACTGTGGAAATAAATTAAATTAAGATTAGTATAATAAAGGTAGTTTTGCTACCTTTTTTTTGCATAAAATTTTGTATAAAAACCTTTATTTAAACCCATAATAGCTATGAGGAGATGAAGGCGTTTGACAAGTGGAGCGGTTACAAGTATAATAGATAAATGTCACGTGTACAAAGAGGTGTTTAAGATGATTGATAGTGATAAAAATATGATTAATAATAGTACTGATGAACCAGCCCTGATTTTTACCTTAATTAGGAGGGGAGATTTTGAGGATATTCAATTATTGATTGATAATAATAAAATTAATGTTAATCAGTGTGACAGTGTTGGCAATGATATAGTTACAAGACTTTTGAAAGCTAAACAATATGAATTAGTTTTGCAGTTGATGAAGAAGAAAAATTGGGATGTAAACCATCAGAATGTTGAAGGAAATACATTTGGACATATTTTAGCTCAGGATGATTCTTTAGCTGCATTAAAGATAGTAGAGCAGTTGACAAAGAAAAGTAACTTTATGCCAAACATAAAGAATAATAAAGGTGAAACTGTATTGGATAAAGCTATAAAGAATAATTATTTATATACAGCTTTTAAATTTTTAGAGGATAAAAGATTTAATGATATTGATGTAGTTGCTTTTCAAAGATTATTTAATGCTTGTATTAAAAATTCTTACTATGGAAAGTATTCTAAGATAAATAATTTAGAAGTTATTGTTAATAACTTATCAAAAAAAGATTTGCAACCAAGTATGAAAGATTTGGTAAAACAAATTAAGGATAATATGAGTGTAATTAGATCGGAGTTAATGGACAATAAGTCTCATTCTTTGGAGTCTATTATTACATCTTCATTAAATATGTTAGTAGCTTGACAAGATAATAATTTTATCTTGTCTTGTTTTATTTTCTAAATTGTATTAATATATATTCAGCTTGAAGTGGGGAGGCTGTATATGAAATTACCAGATTATAAAGAGGCTAGGACTAGAGACAGGAGAGAATATAGGACAATAAGTTTTGAGGTTCCTGATTCTATAAAAAATAAATATTGTGGAATGAAGTTTCACTTGAAGACCTATGGTTGTCAAATGAATGAGCATGATTCTGAAAATATTAAGGCTTTATTCAGTTTGTTGGGCTTTGTAGAAGAGGAAAATTACGAAGATGCCGATTTAGTTCTATTAAATACTTGTTCAATAAGAGAAAATGCGCATAATAAAGCATTTGGGATGTTGGGTAGATTAAAACACCTAAAGCAGAGTAAACCAAATCTTTTAATAGGGTTGTGTGGTTGTATGGCTCAGGAATCTTCTGTAGTTGAAGAAATATTAAAGGATTATAAGTTTGTTAATTTTGTATTTGGGACACATAATATGTATGATTTACCAAATATTTTGGACAAAGCAATTGCAGAAAATAAGCAGCAGATTGAGGTTTTAAGTCGCGAAGGAGATTTAGTGGAGGGAATGCCTATAGTTAGGGCTAATAGTTATAAGGCTTATGTCAATATAATATATGGTTGCAATAAGTTTTGTACATATTGTGTAGTGCCTTATACAAGAGGAAGAGAGCGAAGCCGTAGGAAAGAAGATGTTTTAAGTGAAGTAAAGTCACTTATTGATGATGGCTATAAGGAAGTAACTTTACTAGGTCAAAATGTTAATGCTTATGGTAAGGACCTATATGATGATTATAATTTAGCTAATTTATTAGAGGATGTTGCAAAGCTAGGAATAGCGCGTATAAGGTTCACTACTTCTCATCCATGGGATTTTACTGATGAGATGATTGAGGTGATTGCCAAATATTCAAACGTTATGCCTAGTGTACATTTACCTGTGCAGAGTGGTTCTAGTAGGATATTAAAGTTGATGGGAAGACGCTATACTAGAGAAAGTTATTTGGAATTATTTGATAAGATTAAGAAGACAATTCCCGGTGTATCTGTTAGTACGGATATTATTGTTGGGTTTCCTGGTGAGACTGAGAAGGATTTTGAAGAGACATTATCTTTAGTTGAGTATTGTAAGTATGATAATGCTTTCACTTTTGTATTTAGTCCAAGAGTGGGAACGCCTGCTGAAAAGTTAAAAGACGATACTAAGCAAGAGGAAAAAGAAAAACGTCTGCAAAGATTAAATGAAGTTGTTAATAGCTATTTCTTGGAGAATAATAAAAAACTTGAGGGAACTGTATTACCTGTGTTAATTGAAGGCGTATCTAGTAAGAAAGGTATGTATTACGGATATAGTGAGACTAATAAATTAATAAACTTTTCAGCAGATGTGGATTTACAAATAGGGGACATTGTTAATGTTAAAATTGTAAGTGCTAAGACTTGGAGTTTGGACGGAGAACTAGATGGATGAAGCTTTAAAAGATTTAGTGGATACAATAATTAATAGTGATGAATATAAGACTTGTATTGAAATAAAAGGCAAAATGAAAAATAATTCTTATATTATGCAAAAGATTAATAAAATAAAAGCGTTACAAAAAAAATATATTAGATGTCCTAGTGTTGATATTGAGACAGAATTAAATCTATTGGAAACTGAATTAAATGAAATACCTTTATATTTTGCATATAGTCAGAATTTAGAAAAGATAAATTTAAGGATAAGTTATATAAATGATGAGTTGAATGATTACTTTTTTAAATTGTTAAATGAGGATGATTAGAAATAATTATTCTCTTTTTTGTTATAGTAAGTTTTATGAAACAAATTTTTGTTAGGACATATATTATTTTAGGGAGGAATACTTATGTCTAATTATAGAGAAATCGTAACTAAAGCAGTTATAGCAAAAGGAAAAAAAGCATTTACTTCAACACATTCTGTTTCTGTTGATAATAGGCCTTCTACGATACTTGGATGTTGGATTATTAATCATAATTTTAATGGAATAAAAAATGGTAATACCATTACCATAAATGGTAGCTATGATATTAATATATGGTATTCATATGAAAATGATAGTAAGACCGATGTTGTTAGACAAACTAATACTTATTCGGAAAAAGTTCATATGCGAGATGTGGAAAGTGATGTTTTGAGTGAGGAAATTATTGTTAGAAGTCTAAAACAACCAAATTGTGTTAAAGTGGATATTGATAATAATAAAATTAACTATGTTGTTGAAAAAGAGTTAGGAATTGAATTAGTTGGTGACGTTAAAATGAAAATTGAGACTACAATGGAAGAAGATCCTTGGGAAGAAATTTTGGAGGAAAATAAAATTGATGATGTAATTGATAAGGAAGTAAAGACGGAATATATTGAAGAAAAGATCTGATAAATAACTATGTAGTTATTTTTCTTTTAAAAGTTTCTCTGTTATCAGAAAAAGGTTGACAACGTATTTCTATTTTATTATAATAGCTTTAGTTTTTTTAGAAATGGAGGGATTATTAATGGCAGTAAAACTAAGATTAACAAGAATGGGAGCAAAGAAGAGACCTACTTATAGAATTGTTGCAACAGATTCACGTAGCCCTAGAGATGGACAATATCTTGAGTTAATTGGTACATATGCACCAGTTGGTGAAGGTTCAGTAAAAATTAACGAAGAAGTTGCTCTAAAATGGTTAAATAATGGAGCAATTCCAACTGATACAGTTAGAAACTTATTCAGTAAAGCTGGAATTATGAAGAAGTTTTCAGATTCAAAAGTAAAAAAAGGAAATTAATTTATGAATTTAGTTGAGTTAACAGAAGTATTGGTAAAGTCTTTGGTTAATAATGAAGATGGAGTTAGTGTTAAAGAATTTCCAACTGATGATGAAAATGTTATACTTATTCAAGTTTTGGTAGCTGATGAAGATATGGGTAGAGTCGTTGGTAAAGATGGTAAAGTTGCTAAGGCTCTTAGAACTTTGGTTCAGACTGCAGCTTCTCTTGACGGAGATAAATTCGTAAAAATAGATATAGATAAATTTTAAGAATCTTTGGATTCTTTTTTGTTTAGGAATAGAAATTTATATATTATTTATACTAAGAATGTATGTGTAATTATTTTCATAATTTTACATTTTTTATTTTATTAATTAGTCATTATATAATATTTGTGATATATTTATATTAGCCTATTATAGGTGATTATTGATTTATGATTTGGAGGTATTTTTTTGTGGCAAAAAGGGTATTTAGTGCGATACTATTAATAGTCATATTTGTTCCACTTTTGTGGATTGGTGGAACGGCTTTTAAAATATTCATGAGTATTTTGGCTATTATGGGTCTATATGAGTTGATACATATCAAGGAAACAAAAAAGAAGTTACCACTTTTTGTTAAGTGTTGTGCTTATTTAGTTGTGCTTTTTTTCACTTTTAATGCAGCAAATGTTATAGATTTTCAATATACGTTGGATTATAGGTTGATGTCTGTAATAATATTTTCTTTTTTGTCCCCTTTGGTTTTTATAAATAATTCGGAAAAATATAGCATAAATGATGGTTTATATTTAATAAGTGCAGTATTATTCATCGGTTTAAGTTTTAATCTTTTGATTGTAACGCGAAATTATGATTTGAGTTATATAATTTATTTGTTTTTAATAACTACAATCACTGATACATTTGCTTTGTTTACCGGAAGGCTTATTGGTAAGCATCATTTTACTACCATTTCTCCCAAAAAAACTGTTGAAGGGTTAATTGGTGGAACATTGATGGGGACATTTGTGAGTGTCTGTTACTATCATACTGTAATTAATTCAGTAAAGTCCTTAGTTTTTTTGATAATAATAACTGCAGGACTTTCATTAGTTGGACAATTAGGCGACTTGGTATTTAGCGCTATTAAAAGGTACTATAATAAGAAAGACTTTTCAGATTTGATTCCTGGACATGGTGGGATATTGGATAGGTTTGATAGTATGATATTTGTTGTTTTAGCATTTATTATAGTGTTAGGTATTATATAGGAGGTGTTCTAATGCTAGGTACTTTATGGAATTTATTATTATTTGTTCTAGTGTTGGGAATTATTGTATTTATACATGAATTAGGGCATTTTACCTGGGCTAAAATTTTTGGTGTTTATGTTTATGAATTTTCTGTAGGTATGGGACCAAAGTTGTTTGGCTTTAAGAGAAAAGAAACTGAATATAATATTAGATTAATTCCTATAGGTGGTTTTTGTTCCTTAGCTGGAGAAAACTTGGATGCTGATGATAAAGAAAAAATACCTAAAGAGAAAAGATTATATTCTAAAAAATGGTGGCAAAGATTTTTAATATTGTTTTTTGGGCCTGGAAATAATTTTATATTATCTATAATCTTAATATTTTCTATTGCGGCTATATGGGGAGGAACAACACTTAATCCTATAGTAGATTCTGTTATTGAAAATTATCCTGCTGAAAAAGCTGGTATTTCTGTTGGGGATACTATTTTAGCTATTAATAATCATAAGATTGCAACAAGCGATGATGTTTCTTTGTATTTGGCTATTGCTGATACAAATAAAGCTACTGATATTAAAGTTTTGAAAGAGAATGGTACTGAACATAGTTATAGTGTTAAGCCAAAGAAGGTAAAAGAAAAAGGTGAAACTCATTATTACTTTGGTCTTTCTATTGAACATAAAAAAACGCATGGTATATTAAACGCTGGAAAGTATGCAATTAAGAAATTTATGTCACTTATGAAGCAGATGGCTTTAACAATTAAATTTTTGTTTACTGGTGATATTGGTCTTAATCAGTTGTCTGGACCAGTTGGAATATATTCTGTAGTAGGGCAGCAGAGTAAAGCTGGGCTAGCTAATATATTATTTTTAATAGCTTATCTTAGTATAAACGTTGGATTTTTAAATTTAATTCCGATTCCTGCTTTTGATGGAGGACATATTTTCTTTATATTACTTGAGGTTATAAGGAGAAAGCCTATTGATACGGATTTAGAAAATAAGATTCATACAATAGGATTAATAATATTAATGTTATTAATGCTTTTAGTAACGATTAATGATATTATAAAATTATTTTAGTGTAATTGAATAGTCGATGAAGTACATTGACTATTTTTGTATATTTGGTTTGACTATGTGTGTAATTGAGTTGTATATTATAGTTTGAATTATTAACGGAATGGAGGAATAATTTGGTAGTTGGTGTTTTAGTTGAGTTGTCTAGTAAAAAAATAGATAAAATATTTGATTATAATGTTCCTCCTGATTTGATTGATTTAGTTAGGATTGGTATTAGGGTAGAAGTCCCTTTTGGCAGACAGACATTAGATGGTTTTATTTTAGAAATAAAGGAAGGTTCTGAGAGTGAGTTAAAAGATATAATTTCTATAAAAGATAGTGAAGCTGTTCTTAATGCTGAACTTTTACAGTTAGGGAAATATATGAGTAGTGAATATTTTTCTACATTAATAAGTTGCTATCAAATAATGTTGCCTAAGGCTTTAAAAGCGAAGAATAAAGGTAAGAATTTGTTGAAACTTGACACGTATTATAGACTAAATGAAAGTAATATAGATTTTTCGTCTTTGACTGCTAAGCAAAAAGAGATAGTTGATATATGTATTAAAGAGACTTGTGTACTAAGACAAGAGCTATTAGCTATTAGTATTAGTGCCCTTAAGACGTTAATAAAAAAAGGATATTTATCTGAAGAAAAAAAGGAACATTATAGGTTGGTTTATTCTAATCAGTCTTTTGTTAGACGTGAATTAACAAAAGAACAAAAAGAAGTTGTAACAGATATAGAAAATAGTAGTGATTCAGTTTATTTATTATATGGAGTTACTGGTAGTGGTAAGACAGAAGTTTATATGGAACTTATTGAGAGACAGTTGAAATTAGGTAAAACAAGTATAGTATTGGTTCCAGAGATTAGTTTGACTCCACAAATGATCAGTCGTTTTGTGCAAAGATTTGGTAATCAAATTGCGGCTTTACATAGTGCTTTAAGTGATGGTGAAAAGTATGATGAGTGGCGAAGAATTGTTCGTGGTGAAGCAAAGATTGTAATTGGGGCTAGAAGTGCAGTGTTTGCACCTCTTGAAAATATTGGTGTGATAATTATTGATGAAGAGCATAGTGACTCTTATAAGCAAAGTGAATTAAATCCGAAATATCATGCAGTAGATATGGCAATTGCTCGAAGTAAATATCATAATTGTAAGGTTATATTAGGTAGTGCTACTCCCAGACTTGAAACATTTGCTAAAGCTTTAAAAGGTATATATCATTTGGAAAAGTTACTCTCTAGGGCAAATGGGAAAGCATTACCAATTGTTAATATTGTTGACATGAATACTGCAATGAAAACAAGTGTTGGTCATTTTTCTCAAAAGTTAATTGAAGCTATTGGAGAGCGAGTTAGAAGAAAAGAACAGGTAATATTATTACTTAATCGTCGTGGGTATTCTTCATTTGTGATGTGTAAAAATTGTGGTTGTACTATAAAGTGTCCTAATTGTGATATAACTTTGACATATCATAAGTCATCTAATAATTTGCGATGTCATTATTGTGGCTATGCACAAAAAATAGTTATTAAGTGTCCTAGTTGTGGTGAAAATGCTATAAATGATTTAGGTTGTGGTACAGAAAAAATTGAAGAAGAGTTGAGTGCTTTGTTTGAGGCGAGAATTCTTCGGATGGATTACGATACAACATCTAAAAAGGGTTCACATCAAAGAATGGTTGAGGCATTTAAGAATCATGAATATGATATCCTTTTAGGGACACAGGTTGTTGCTAAGGGATTGGATTTTTCGTTAGTAACTCTTGTTGGTGTTATAAATGCTGATACTGGGTTAAATATACCAGATTTTAGAAGTTCGGAAAATACTTTTGCGTTACTGGATCAAGTAGCTGGTAGAGCTGGTAGAGGTTCTAATAATGGTGAAGTTATCATACAAACTTTTAATCCAGACCATTATGCAATAAATTTTGCTCAGAAGCATGATTACGTAAATTTTTATAAATATGAGATGAATATAAGAAAAACACTCAAGTATCCTCCTTATTATTATTTGACTTATATTAAAACTAGTGGTAAAGATTGTGATTATTTAAAAAAGGAATCTGATAAAATACGTAGATGTTTGGATAGAAATTTAAGTGATGTAATAATTCTTGGCCCGACACAATCTACTATTTTTAAAGTAAATAACATTTATAGATATGGAATAATAGTTAAATATAAGAAAAAGAATGATTTGAATGTAATCATTAACATGATTTTAAATCATTATAAATCAAATGCTAGTATTAGAATAGATATAGATAATAATCCTAGTCAAATGATTTGAAATGTGTTATCCTAAATACAAGAATAGAGGTGTGTTTATGGCATTTTTTGATGAATCATTTTTGAAGAAAGATAACAGTGAGGAGAAGAAAAATATAAATCCTGTTAATAATCAGAATAATAACAACATTGCTGAAAATTCTCAAACTAGCGGAGGAGAATTGGAAGTTAATAAAAAGAATCGTGAGGCATATGAGAAGCTTATGCAGGAATCAAAATCAAAATATGATATGTATTATGATAGGGGAAACGTGTTTGTTAGATTGTTTTTGTTTGCATTGTTTGTTTTTATTGTAGTTGGTGTAGTTTATTACCTGTTGAAGTATTTAGCGGTGCGATAAGCTGAGGTGATAAAGTGTTTGAATTAATATTAGAGAGAGCTGATGTTCAGGCACTCTTGAAAGAAATTTTTAATAATCCGAAGTATTATAATAAAGTTGGTGGTGATATTCTAGAAAAAGAGTGTACTAGTCATGAGAAGGTTTTGTTCATTTTTTACGATGCCATTTATAAGTATTCCTTAATAATAGGTGATGATAAATACTTAGGAGAATTTATTAGCGGTATTGAGGTTCTTATAAAACGATTAGGTGATGTTGATAATATTAAATTTGGTATTTCTAAGATGTTGGGTAAAATACTGGCTAAGAGTAAGAATATTCCTATTGAACTTGTTGAAGAGCATAAGGAGGAACTACTTAGAATTATTTATGATAACTATATTTTAAACGGTTATTATTTTATGGGAGTGTCCAAAAGAGATTATTTGTTTATAAAGGAAAATGGTTACTTAAGGAGATTTTATTGTAAAGAATTATCAGAAATAAACAAGTTACTTGAAAATTATGATTTTAGTATATTTAATGAAGTTATGTTTGATATGGAGTTTAATACTGATTTTAGTAAGGCTTGTTTTCAATCTATTGTTTCTCCGTCAGCTTTGAATAACTTGTTAGTTAATAATAATTTTGTAGAAGATGAAAAAAAATCAGCGTATTGTTTACAAAGTAAAAAATTGTGCGTTGATAATTTAAAAACTGTTTTGGATAAATTGAAAGTAAGTATACCCGATTCACGAATGATGATGAAGTTATTTGAAAATATTTGGCAAATTTACAATGATAGTCCAAATGATATTTATTTAGTAATGGTAAAGAGAAATAAGGTAAATTCTATAGATAGTTTTTCTGTTAATTCTACTTTTTCTTATTATGATTCTCTTTATAATTTATTTTCAACTTACGATGACTATTTTATTACTAATCGAAGTGATATTATGGTTGATAGGTGTTTAGAGTTACCTAATTTTACTAAATATAAGAAAAATTTGGTTCTAGTTAACTCTATTATTGATAAGGATAATTTTGATATAAAGAATGAATATGGTGTGGTTTCTATTTTTATTTTATTTGGTTCTTCCTTAATATTGCTAGGTGTATTGTTTACTTTGCTATTTATTTAAATTAAAGTAGTATGTTGTAAGAAAGAGAGGCGAATACGAGATTCTGTTCTCGTTAGTAGTATGAAAATAGTATTTATGGGAACTCCTGATTTTGCTGTGCCAATATTGGAGGGATTGATTCAAAAATATGATGTAGTTGGTGTTGTGAGTCAGCCGGATAAAAAGGTTGGACGACATCAAGAATTAAAAATGACACCAATAAAAGAATTAGCGTTAAAAAATGGAATAAAAGTATTTCAGCCTGAAAAGATACGAGAGGATTATCAAGATATACTTGATTTAAATCCTGATATTATAATTACTTGTGCCTATGGGCAAATAATTCCTAAGGTAATTTTAGATTTTCCAAGGTTAGGATGTATAAATGTTCATGCTTCTATTTTGCCTAAACTTAGAGGCGGTGCTCCCATTCATAGAGCAATTATGGAAGATTATGCTAAGACTGGCATAACAATAATGTATATGGATACTAAAATGGATAATGGTGATATTATAGCGGTGAAAGAGACGCCTATAAAAGGAACTGATAATTTGGAGACATTACATGATAGGCTAAGTCAAATGGGGAAAGAGTTACTTTTGGATACTTTGCCAGCTATTATAGATGGTACTAATCAAAGAATTAAGCAGGATGAAAATGAGGTAACTTATGCTTATAATATAAAACGTGAAGAAGAACATATTGATTTTACAAAATCTTCACGAGAAATATTTAATCATATAAGAGGATTATCTCCATTTCCTTCAAGTTATGCTTTGTTAGATGATGTGGAAATTAAAATTTTTAATAGTTATATGGGGCAGAAGACTTTTGATGCTATTCCTGGAGAGATATGCTTTATATATACTGATGGGTTAGGTATTTGTACCGGTGATGGAGAGATTGTAATAACTGAGCTTAAAGTTGCTGGTAAAAAGAGAATGTCAGTAAGGGATTATCTAAACGGAGTAAAAAAAGATATGTTATTGGGGAAGGTTTTTAGATAATGGGTAAATTTTTTAGTAATATTTTTAAATTGATAAAAGAATTGAGAAAAACGCCTCGTGGTAAAGGTATATTGTTTTTTGCTTTTTATTTTGTATTTTTCTTAGTATTGTCAATTATGTTGAGGATAACTCATTCTATGGCTGATAATGAAGACGGTACAGATACTAATATTATGTCTATAAATTCTATGAACGGAAGTTATTATGAATATGTATATGATATAGATCTTGATGAAAATAATTATCATTTTCTTGGTAAAAGAAAAGGTAATGCTGAGGAATTTAATTATAATGGTTTTAAGTATACTAAGGTTGATAATGTTTATTATTTGAATGATGTAATCAGTGTTAGACCCAATGAATTTCTTAATATAGTTGAAAATATTGATTCTATAATAACTAATTCTACTCCGTTGGCACCTACATATTATGAAAGCGGAACGGTACTTTATCGATATCAGGTTAGTAGTGCTACTATAAGTAAGATTGTAGATGGAGTGGACTTGGATATTGATGATATGGTAAATGATATTATAGTAACAGTTAATAATAATTATATTAGTAATGTTGAGTGTGATTTTAATTCTTATTGTTTGGCAAAAAATAGTTGTAAAAGTGGACTTAAGATAAAATTAAATTATACTATAATGACTAACAAATGATGATATTTATGCAATAAAAGTAGAGGTGGTTACATGAGGAATATATTTGATTTATCTTTAGAGGATTTAGAAACATTTTTTATAAATATTGATTCTAAAAAGTTTCATGCTAAACAATTATTTGAATGGTTATATGTTAAGAAAATTACAGATTTGAGCTCTATAACTAATATAAGTAAGGAATTATTGAGTAAGATAGAACAGAATTTTAAGTTTGAAAGATTAAAGATAGTTGATGTTCAAGAAGATGTTGACGTAAAAAAATATTTATTTGAATTAAATGATTTGGAACATGTCGAGGCAGTTTTAATGCATCATGATTTTGGTAATAGTGTATGTGTTTCTAGTCAAGTTGGTTGTAATATGGGATGTAAGTTTTGTGAATCAGGTCGAAGAAAAAAGGTACGTAACTTAGAAGTTTTTGAAATGGTTTTACAAATTTTGATGATAGAGGAAAAATTAGGAGAAAGGGTAAGTCATGTCGTAGTTATGGGAATTGGTGAACCTTTTGATAATTATGATAATGTTATGAAATTTTTATCTATTATAAATTCTCCTTTTGGATTAGCCATTGGTTCAAGACATTTGACTGTTTCAACTTGTGGAATTGTTCCTAAAATATTGGAGTTTGCTAACTTTCCATTACAGGTTAACTTGGCAGTTAGTTTACATGCTCCTAATAATGAAATAAGGGATAAAATAATGCCTATTAATAAGGTTTATCCGCTAGAAAAGTTATTTCCAGCTTTGTTGAAATATTATAAGAAGACAAATAGAAGAATAACTTTTGAATACATTATGTTAGAAAATATTAATGATAGTGTTGAAAATGCTGAAGAGTTATCTAGGTTAGTAAAGGGTATGAATTGTTATATAAATCTTATTCCTTATAATGAAACTAATAATCTTGATTTTAAAAGAACAAATAATGTTAAAATAGCTCGTTTTTATGATATACTAAAAAAGAATAATATTACAGTTACGATACGAAGAGAGTTTGGTACTAGTATAAGTGCTGCTTGTGGACAACTCAGGAGTAAAAAGGAGGAATTATGAAATCTTTTTATTTGACTGATGCTGGTATGGTTCGAGAACACAATGAGGACAGTGTCATTATAGCTAAAAATAGCGATGGTAGTTATTTGTTGGCAATTGCTGATGGAATGGGTGGTCATTCTGCTGGAGAAGTGGCTAGTTCTATTGCTATTGGATATATTGGTAAACATTTCAAAGAAACATTTATAAATATGAGTAAAATTGATGCAGTTAATTGGATAAGAGATTCATATGAAGAAATCAATACTTTAATATTTCAGCACGAGAAGACGCATCCAGAAAGTAAAGGTATGGGGACAACTTTGGTTATGGCTGTTTTAACAAAGGATTATTTGCTATTTGGAAATGTTGGAGACTCTAGTGGATTTGTTATGAAAGATGGAAAGTTGCATAAGGTAACTTATGATCATACACTAGTTAATCTATTAGTTTCAGCTGGTGAGTTAACTAAGGAGGAAGCTACTAATCATCCTAAAAAAAATGTTTTGATGAAAGCATTGGGAGCTGCATTGGAAGTTGATGTTGACATTTTTGATTGTGATATGGATATATCTGATATTTTACTTTCTAGTGATGGCTTAACTAATATGTTGGAAAAAGATCAGATAGAACGGGTCCTTTTAGGTGATGGTAACGTTGAAGAGAAAGTTATTAAGTTAATCCGAAAGGCGAATAATAGAGGAGGTACTGATAACATCTCTGTTGCATATTTAGTACGTTTCGAAGAGGGTGAACAGAAGTGATAACAAAGGGGCAAAAAATTAATGATCGTTATGAAGTAATACGTTCTATTGGCGAAGGTGGAATGGCTAATGTCTATTTAGGATATGATACTATTTTAGATAGAAATGTGGCTATAAAGGTATTAAGAGGTGATTTGTCAAACGATGAAAAGTTTGTAAGAAGATTTCAGCGTGAAGCATTATCTGCATCTTCCTTAGCACATCCAAATATTGTTGAGATGTATGATGTTGGTGAAGATGATGGACTTTATTATATAGTCATGGAGTATATTGACGGTAAGACATTAAAGCAGCTATTGAAAAAAAGAGGAACGCTTACATTGTCTGAAGCAATTGACATAATGCTGCAGTTGACAGAGGGTATGGCGCATGCACATGATTCATATATTATTCACCGTGATTTGAAACCACAAAATATTATGATAAAAGATGATGGACAAATAAAGATTACAGATTTTGGTATTGCAATGGCACTTAATGCTACTCAATTAACGCAAACTAATTCTGTTATGGGATCTGTTCATTATTTACCTCCAGAGCAAGCAAGTGGAAAAGGCTCGACAATAAAGAGCGATATATATTCTATGGGAATTATATTTTATGAATTGTTGAGTGGTTCTTTACCTTTTAGGGGTGATAACGCAGTAGAAATAGCACTTAAACATATGCGTGATCCGCTTCCAAGTTTAAGAGAAAATAATCCTGAAATACCGCAGAGTATTGAAAATATTATTAAACGTGCTACGGCTAAAAATCCTAAAAATAGGTATGACGATGTTAGAAGTATGCACCAAGATTTATTGACTGCATTAGATGATGATAGGATGAATGAAAAGCCATATGTTTATAAGTATCCAGAACATGAAGAACTAAAAAAGAAAGTTGATCAAGAATCAGATACTGTAGAAATTATTGAAGAAGATGTTGATAAAACGGAAAATACTGAAGAAATAAAAGAAAAGAAAAGTGATAAACGTAATAAAATTATTATATTCATATTATTTGCTTTAGCTGCCGTAATAATATTTATATTTTGTTTTGTAATTTTTATTCTTCCTAAATTTTCTGAGAAAGAGGCAGTTATCCCTAATTGTAAGGGATTAAAGGTTAGTGCTTGCCAATCAAATCTTGAGAAGGCTGGATTTATTGTAGCTTCTAAAGTGGAAAGTGTGGCAAGTGATGAAGTTGATAAGAATAGAGTAGTAAAAACTAGTCCTAAAGCTAACAAAAAGGCTAAAGTTGGTTCTACTGTTACAATATATAAGTCTAGTGGAGAAGAAACATTTGCACTTGATGATTATACTGGACAAAATTATATTGAGGTTAAAACGATTCTTACAACAAAATATGCTTTAAAAGTTACTGTTGAAAAAAGAGATATTGGTGATTCTGATAAGGAATATGATGAACAAGAGATTATTGGTCAATCTTTAGCAGCAGGAAGTCAGGTTAAAGCTGGAGATTCAATTATTTTATATATACCTAATATTGTTGAAGAATTTCCAAATATGAGTGAATTGGGTTGGAGTTTAGAAGATGCTGAAGCTTTTTGTACCAAATATGGTTTAGTTATTAATGTTCAAGAGCAAGAAACTTCTGCTTATCCAGTTGGAAAAATAATAGATCAGTCTAGAGCTCCTGGTAGTCCAATTGTTAAAGGACAGACATTAAGGGTTACTGTGGCTATAGCTGTTAAGCAGCCGGAACCTGTTAAACCAACAGATGATGAAAAAAAAGATAAAGAGGCTGAAAAAGAGAATGAACAGAAAGAAGAAAATAGTGGAAATAACACAAGTAGTGATTCAGAATAGTAGGTGGATTTATGCAGGGACAAATAATTAAGATTTCTAGTGATTTACATTTTGTAAAAGCTGGTAATGACTCTTATCCTTGTAAATGTCGTGGTATTTTTAGAAAAGAGCATATTACTCCTTTAGTAGGAGATTATGTTCTTTTTGATAAGGATAAACATTTGATTGAAAGTATATTACCGCGAAAAAATGAGTTCCATAGACCAAAGGTTGCTAATATAGATCGAGCATTTATTGTTACTAGTTTAGTAAATCCTGATTTTTCATTGAATCTTCTAGATAAATTACTAGTGCTAATGGAAATTAATAATGTTAAGCCAGTTATAGTAATAACCAAGCAGGATCTGATGAATGAAGTGGATTTGAATGTTATCTATTCTAAATTAAAATATTATGAAAGTATTGGTTATGTTGTCGTATCAAATAGAGATATAAATAAAATAGAAGAGTTATTGAAAAGCAAAACAAGCGTTTTTACGGGACAGACTGGTGCTGGTAAGTCTACTCTTTTAAATAAGTTAAACGATGATTGGAATTTAGAGACTGGTGAGGTTTCTTTGGCCTTAGGTAGAGGAAAACATACTACTAGGGTTGTTGAGATTCTTGATTTTTTAGATGGTAAGGTTGTTGATACTCCTGGCTTTTCTGCGTTAGATTTTTCTGGTGTGTCGAAAGATAAAATAAAAAATGCTTTTCTTGAATTTCAAAAATATCCTTGTTCATATAGAGATTGTACTCATACTAATGAGGAAGAATGTGAAATAAAAAAAAGAGTTTTATCTGGTGATATACTAGAGTCTAGATATGAAGATTATTTGTATTTTATAGGGGAGGCAAAATAATGAAAGTAAGTGTATCTTTTTTAAGTAGTATAAATGTTCCTAATGACTTAATAAAGTTGAATCAGACTGATGCTGATTTTATTCATGTTGATATAATGGATGGTAAGTTTGTGCCTAATAAAACTATGCCTTTTAGCGAAATGAAAAATATACCTAAATATACATCTAAACGTTTAGAAGTTCACTTAATGGTGGATAATCCTGAAAAGTATATACCTTTGTACGCCGAGTTAAATACTGAATTTATTATTTTTCATGTAGAAGTTGAAAGTGATATAAAAGAATGTATTGATCTTATAAAGAGTTATTCAATTAAAGCGGGTTTAGCAATAAAACCGAATACGCCAATATCAGCGCTAGTTCCTTATTTGCCATTTATTGATGAAATATTAGTTATGAGTGTTGAACCCGGAGCTGGAGAACAAAGCTTTTTGGATGGAAGTAAAGAAAGGTTAGAAGAGGTTAGAACATTATTAAATGAATATAAAATAAATGCAGTAATAAATGTTGATGGCGGTGTTAACGATATTAGCAGAGAATATTGTTCTGTTTGTGATATTGTTACTAGTGGTTCGTATGTAGTTAAATCAGATGATTTTCAAGCGAGGATAACTACATTGAGATAATTGTGTTATACTATAATAGAATAAAATAGGAGTGTATTTTTATGAATAATGATGATTTGCATAGCAATTATGATGGTATTTCTAGTGTGATTCCTAATGTTAAAAATACTATTGATAATCAAAATGCTAATGCTTCTCAGGAAAATAGTAGCAACGAATACAATAGTGTGGGAAGTAGTGAGCCTGTAGGAATTGTACCAACTGTTCTACCACCTAGTGTTAATAGTAGCGGTATTGTTAATCAGGTTAATGATGAAGATGGAGTTATATTTAAGCCATTTATAGAAGAATTGAATCTACTTAATGAAGATACTACAGGAAATGTTAGTGATTCTTTTTCTGAACCTACGAATCTGTCAGCTAATGACCAGCCAGTTCAACAACCTAATGTTGTGGTGGATAAATTAAGTCAGAAAAAAGAAATAGATAAACCACAGAAAGTGAAATCAGTGCAGGTGCCGGTTGAATATAAGCCCCCTGGCTTTTTCAAAAAGTTTTTAATGTTACTTATGTTTCTTTTGGTATTAGGTATTATAATATTTTTGCCACAGATTGAAGAGTATATTGAACAATACAATAGTAGCGGAGGAGATATTGATAACGTTATTCTTGATGGCAAAATGAGTTGTAATTATGATACTAATGATAAAAAATTTGATTATTTATATGATATAGAATTTTCTTTTAAAAATAAAGAATTAACTAGTATCATTTATAAACTTAATACTAAGGGAGATGCATCTTTAGATTCTGACGAATTAAGTAAGCTATATGAAGAGTGTAAAAATGTGTCTAATAGTTTACAAAATGCTAATGTTTCTGGTATTAAAGTTTCGTGTGACAAATTAGATGGTGTTGTTATTGTAGATCAGACTATCGATTATCTGTCATTCGATGCTTCTAGTGTTACAGATTTTTATAAAAGTTCTTCTGTTAAGATTCCTGAATTTCAGGCAAAAGAAAATATATATACAATCAAAGAAAAGTTACAAGCAAAGGGCTATACTTGTGAGTTGAACGATAATAATTAATTTGCAAGTAATGCTTCTTTTTTCTTTTTTTATTAAGTGATAAAATATTTTAGACAGGAGGTAATATAGTGAATCATTCAATTGTTAGAGACGTTGCTGCGGATTTGAATATCTCAGAAAAGCAGGTTTTGGTTGTTCTAGATTTGTTAAGAGAAGGCAATACTATTCCGTTTATTGCTCGTTATAGAAAGGAAGCTACGGGTGCATTAGACGAAGAGTCTATAAAAAAAATTAATGATATCTATGCATATGAAGCTAATCTTTTAAAGCGTAAGGAGGATGTTATACGTTTAATTGATGAAAAGGGATTATTAACCGATGAATTAAAAATAAATATATTAAAATGCAGTAAATTAGTCGAAGTTGAGGATTTATATCGACCATATAAGGAGAAGAAGAAAACAAAGGCTACAGAAGCAATTGCATTGGGACTTGAGCCGTTAGCAAAAATGTTTATGTCATTTCCGCTTGAGGGAAATATTGAAAGTATTTCATCAAAATTTATTAAGGATGATTTGCCCTTAGAAAAGTGTATAGAGGGCGCAAAATATATAATTGCTGAATGGATAAGTGACAATGCTTTTTATAGAAAAAGTATTAGAAGTTATTTTTATAAGAATGGTCTTGTTGTTTCTAAAATCAAGAAAGGTGCTGAGGATACTAATAGGGTTTATGAAATGTATTATGATTTTTCAGAACCAGTTAAATTTATTAAACCTCATAGAATTTTAGCTTTAAATAGAGGAGAAAACGAAAAAATTTTGAATGTGAATATTGAAGTTAATAGGGACGACATTATTGCTTATTTGAAGAATAAAGTGATAAAGAATGCTAAAAGTTTTGTTGCAGTATATGTACAAGAGGCTATAGAAGATTCTTTTAAGAGGTTAATTGAGCCATCTGTAGAAAGGGAAATAAGAGCAGATTTGACTGAAAAAGGAGAAGATGCGGCTATATCTAATTTTGGTAAGAACTTGGAAGCTTTATTGTTAACTCCTCCTATAAAAGAAAAGGTTGTTTTAGCATTTGATCCTGGTTTTGTTAATGGCTGTAAATTAGCTGTAGTAGATAAAAATGGTAAATATTTGGATTCAGCAGTAATTAAACCGTTTCTAAATAGTAATTCTGATAATCATATAAAGCAAAGTGAAAATATAGTTTTAAATTTAATTAAAAAGTATAACGTTGATATAATTGCTATTGGAAATGGTACTGCATCTCGTGAATCTGAGAGATTTTGCGCAGATTTAATAAAGAATAATAATTTAAGTTGCAAGTATGTAATAGTCAGTGAAGCTGGCGCCTCTATTTACAGTGCTTCACCTAAAGCAATAGAAGAATTCCCCGATTTAGCGATAGAGAAAAGGAGTGCAGTAAGTATTGGTAGAAGACTACAAGATCCTTTGGCAGAGTTAGTAAAAATTCCACCTGATGGCATTGGAGTTGGATTATATCAGCATGATGTATCGCAAAAAAAATTATCTGAGTCGCTAGATTTTGTTGTGGAAAAATGTGTTAATAGTGTAGGTGTTAATGTTAACACCGCTTCTTCATCATTACTAAAATATGTTTCAGGTCTTACTAAGAAAGCAATAGAGAAAATAATTAAGTATCGTGAAGAAGTTGGAAAAATTACCTCTAGATTAGAGATAAAGAAAAAGAAATTGTTAACTGATAAAACTTATGAGCAAGCTATTGGCTTTTTACGTATTGTTGATGGCGAAAATATACTGGATAGTACAGCGATTCATCCGGAAAGTTATGATATTGCATTAAAACTTTTAAATAATATTGATTGTGATGTTTCTAAAATTGGTACAGAGGAGTTAGTTAATAAGTTAAATAAAATAGATACTGGTAAATTACAGAGTATATTAGGTACTGATAATTATACATTAGATGATCTTATGACTTCATTGAAGAAACCTAATTTGGATCCTAGAGATGAGTACCCACAACCTATTTTAAAAAGTGATGTTTTAGATATAAAAGATTTATATGTTGGTATGAAGTTACAGGGAACTGTTAGAAATGTTGTTGATTTTGGCTTATTTATAGATATTGGGTTACATGAAGAT
>CADCQR010000069.1 GCA_902803685.1 uncultured Erysipelotrichaceae bacterium | reverse complement strand
CCTTTCTTTATTTGCGTAAGGATTATTATAGATTATTCATATGTCTTTTTCAATGCAACTTTGTTGCACTTCAAATTTAAATTAACATTTTTGCGTTTTTTTGACAAATTTACTCAATTATGATAGTATAGCAAGCACTCGGGAGGATTTTTATGAGTAGGAAAAGACGATTGTCTAGAACTAAAAAAATAGTGATAAATTTATTTGTATTTATTTTGGGGGTAGCTTGTTATTTTGTATTTTATTATTTTACTTATTCATCACTAGAAATAGTCACTTCTAATGATATGATGATAAAATACGGAGCGAAAAAGTATGATGTTACTAATTTTATAAAGAAAACTGTTGGTAAAATAGATAATATTGATGATAGTATAAATACATTAGTTATTGGTAAGCATAGAGTAGATGTCACTTTAAAGAAGTTTAATATAACAAGAAATGTTTCTTTTTATGTAGATGTGGTTGATGTTGAGGCCCCTGTAATTGAGTTGAAAGAGCAAAATATAACTATTACTAAAGGTGAATCTTTAAATGTTTTAGATAATGTTAATATTGTGAAGGATGACGTTGACGGAGAAATAGAATATACTACTGTTGCTGATGACAAAGAGTTGAAAGATATTAAGTATTATACTGTTAATACTAATTTTGATAATAACGTAAGTGGAAATTATGAGGTAGAGGTTAAGGCTGTCGATAATTCAAATAATGTTAGTACAGCGACTTTCACTGTAACTGTTGAAGAACCTGTTATAACGTATCATAGTGCGGCTCAAGCAACTTCTGCTGCTGTTGGTTTTAATTCATCTGGTTCTAATATTGTTGATTTAGCGTATTCGTTACTTGGACGTCCTTATGTTTCTGGTGGAACTTCGCCTAGTGGTTTTGATTGCAGTGGATTTGTCCAATATGTATATGCTCAGAATGGTATATCTATTAGTAGAAGTGTATCTACACAAGTAAATGACGGCGTTGGAATTCCTTATAATGAGGCTCAGCCTGGTGATATATTAATTTGGGGATATAGTAATGGTGTAGTTACACATTCTGCTTTGTTTGTTGGAAATGATCAGATGATTCATGCTGCGAACCCCTCTACTGGTGTTATTTTAAGTAGTGTTTCTGGTTGGACAAGAGGTTCGGATGTGCAAATTTTGTATGTTAGAAGAATTGCTTCTTAAAAAATGTATATTTTTCTAACATTGGTTAATCCTATTGTTAGGAGGATGATTATGGAAAATATGCAGAAAATATTATTAATTTTAACTATATTAGGTGCTGTAAATTGGGGATTAGTTGGTTTATTTGATTTAAATCTAGTATCCTCATTATTTGGTAGTATGACAGTTATTACTAGAATAATATATACACTAATAGCAGTTGCTGGTGTAGTTAATATTGGTATTTTATTTAATCATTTGGAAGTGACAGACTAATTAAGTTTGTCTTTTTTTTGCTTTTTTAGTAGAATATAAGTGATTTGTTTTATTTTTGGGGGATATTATGAAAGAAAAATTATTAACTTTGTTACAGAGTGCTAAAAATCCAATGTCTTTTGAAAGTCTATGTAGAAAACTTAATGTTAGTGAGGATGAAGAAGCGACACTTTCTTTGGCGCTAGAACAGTTGCAAGAAGATTATTCAATTATTAAAACTACAAAGGAAAGTTATGTTCCTATAGAAAGGACTTCTTTTAGAGTTGGAAAATTCATAATAACCAGTAAAGGAGATTGCAGAGTGGTTGTGAAGGGGGATAATTTAAAAGGAAATAGTGGTGTTACTCCTAAATCAAGAATCTTTGTTGTCGATGAAGATAAAACCAATGGAGCAATTGAAGGTGATATCGTTCTAGTAAATTTAGCTAAAAGAAAGACTTCTAAAGACTTAATTGCTGAGATTCAGTCGATTCTTAATAGAAAAATCGAACTTGTTGTTGGTAAGGTTTATAAAATAGGTAATGATTACTATGTTAAACCTGCTGATAAAAAGAAAAAGGGTTTGTTAGTTAAGCTTGACTCTGATGAAATTGAAGGTATTACTGTATCTGCAAAAGTTAATAATTGTATTGATGGAAATTTGTATTCTGGATCTGTATTAAAAAGGTTTTATTCGTCTTGTGATTCAATTGATGATTTGCTTTTGATTGCATATCAGCATGGAATTGATGAGAAGTTTAGTTCACAGACACTTGAGGAAGTAAAGAATATTCCTATAAAAGTTTTAGACACTGATAGAATCGGTAGAATGGATTTGACAGAAGATGAAATATTTACGATTGATGGAGCAGATACAAAGGATATTGATGATGCCTTGAGTTGCAGACAATTACCTAATGGTAATTTTTTGGTAGGTGTCCATATTGCTGATGTTGGTCATTATGTAAAAAGTGGATCTTCATTAGATTGTGATGCTTATAAAAGAGGAACTAGTGTATATTTTCCTGGACATGTTATTCCGATGTTACCGAAAGAACTTTCTAATGGTATATGTTCTCTTAATCCTGGTGAGGACAGATTAGCTATATCATGCTTTATGGAAGTTACGCCTAATGGTAATTTAGTTAAATATGATATTGGTAAGTCTGTAATTAACTCTAAGAAGCAAATGACCTATGAAGAGGTAAATAAGGTTTTAAACGGAGAGGTATATGATGATTCTTATGCGCCTTTTGTTAAAACATTAGAAAATCTGAATAGATTGGCATTGGCTATGAGAGAAAAAAGAATGCAAGGTGGAGCAATTGATTTTGCTAGACCTGAATTAAAATTTGAAT
The DNA here is from genome assembly GCA_902803685.1 of uncultured Erysipelotrichaceae bacterium. Next base: position 792 of record CADCQR010000069.1, on the reverse strand, counting down.
TTGCCGATGATGGAAAAGTTTCTGGAGTTAAATGCCGTACGAGCGGAATGGGTGAAAATTTAATTGAAGAGTTTATGCTTTTGGCCAATGAGGTGGTTGATAAACATCTTGTTTCCAATGGTTATGATTGTTTGCACAGAGTTCATGATAAGCCGGTGTTAAAGAAGGTGGAGGAGTTTTTCCGATTACTTAATACTGTTGGCTTAGAATATAATCAACATAGTTATTTTGATTGCTGTGATTATTCTAAATATTTTCAGGATTTGGCTAGGTATGTGGAAAATACAGGTAAATTGAGTTATTCGTTGTCAACAAATTTGATTAGATGTATGTCAAAAGCTTGTTATTCGCCAAAGAACATTGGTCATTTTGGACTGGCTAAGGAAAATTATTGTCATTTTACTTCTCCTATTAGACGTTATCCTGATTTGATTACACATAGACTTGTGGATTTTTCTTTGCAGGAGGAGGATGCTGGTGATATTCTGCGTAACTTAGATGAAATTGGACTCCATACATCTAAGACAGAAAGAAATGCACAGTCTGCTGAAAATGAGGGAATAAAACTAAAGGTAGCAGAATATTTAGAAAAGCATATAGGCGAAGAGTTTGACGGTGTCGTTGTTGATGTGGATGAATTAGGATTGTCTGTTCAACTAGATAATTATTTAGATGGAAAAGTAAGAATTGCTGATTTGCCTGGGAAGTATTGTTATAGTGCCGATAGTTTTTCTTTAGTCTCTTCTGATGGATGGCCTAGTTTGACTGTAGGGGATTTTTTACATTTAAAAT
>CADCQR010000068.1 GCA_902803685.1 uncultured Erysipelotrichaceae bacterium | reverse complement strand
ATAATTACCATTGCTGTGAATACTTTTATTTGTTGATGAACACTTAAAAAAATATTTCCCGGGAAATAATTACCATTGCTGTGAATATTTTTATTTGTTGATGAACACTCAAAAAAATATTTCCCGGGAAATAATTACGCTTATTGTAACTATTGTTTATTTGTCGATGAACAATCAAAAAATATTTTTTAAAAAATAATAACACTATTTACAATACAGTTTTTTTACAGTTAATGCGGTACAATAAGTTAATCTAGTCACAATTAGTTAAAAAAAATAATACGCTGTATGTGTTAGTTGATTTTAAAAAAAACTCTAACGTATTATGCGTGCATATTTTTAATAACTAAAAAAATAACTGCCAAATATAATCGCAGTTATTTTTTGGAATATATATCATAAACATAAATTGTATAAAACTACTCTGTTATTTCAATATCAAATTCATGATTCATATCCTCTTTCTCTACTATGGATATAGAAGATACAATCTGTTCATCCTTTAAATTTATTAACCTTAATCCTTGCGTAGCTCTTTTTAATACAGAAACTTGCTCTAAAGGCATTTTCATAACTATACCTGTATTAGTAATTAACATCAAATCATTTGAATTAATATCTTGTACTTTTCTTAATGCACACATCAATCCATTTTTGTCAGTTGCATTATAAGCTTTTACCCCTTTACTGCCTCTATGTGTAATCCTATATTCATTTGCATAAGATATCTTTCCGTATCCATTTTCAGTCACCAATAATATTAAATCATTGTCACATACTGCATCAGCACCAACAACTATACTACCATCAAGATCCATTCCCTTAACACCAGAAGCAGATCTTCCCATTACACGAACTTCATTTTCATTAAAGCTGCACATTTTTCCATTTTTAGCACCGATTATAATATTATTATTTCCTCCAGTTTTATTTACACTTATTAGCTCATCATCAGCTCTTAAGCTAATAGCTATCTTTCCACTTTTCCTAATAGAATCAAATTCTTCAACATTTGTTCTCTTTATTATTCCATTTTTTGTAACGAATGATAAGTATTTAACAGCATCATCAGAACTAATTTTTACAATCGAACTAATGTTCTCGTTTTTTTCTAGTGGTAATAAATTAATTATAGGAAGTCCTTTGGAAGTCCTTGAATACTCAGGCACTTCATAACCTTTTATCCGATAAACTTTACCCTTATTAGAGAAAAACATTAAATTATCATGAGTCTTTAAGGATAACATATGAGTAACAATATCTTCTTCATTAGTAGTCATTCCTTTTATTCCTACACCACCTCTATTTTGCGTTTTGTAAGTATCTTTTCTTAACCTTTTTATATAACCATTTCGCGTAAATGTTAAGATTACATCCTCATTTGGTATTAAAGATTCATCTTCTATATAATCTATAGCAGTCATATCAATGTGGGTTCTACGCTCATCACCATAACGCTCTTTAATATCTAATAATTCTTCTTTTATAACACCTAACACCCGCTCATCACTAGCTAATATAGCTTTTAATTCATCAATTTGAACCAGTAAATCTCTAAGTTCATTTTCAACCTTTTCTCTTTCTAAACCAGTTAATCTACGAAGCTTCATTTCTAGTATTGCGTTGGCTTGAATTTCAGTTAATTTAAAGCTATTCATTAATTGTTCACGAGCTTCATCATCAGATTTAGCAGCTCTAATTAAAGCAATAACAGCATCTATATTATCTAATGCTATTTTTAACCCTTCTAAAATATGAACTCTCTCTTCGCACTTTTTTAAGTCAAATTTTGTTCTTCTTATTATTATTTCTTTTTGAAATTCTATATATTTCGATATTATATCAATTAATCCTAAAGTTTTTGGTACACCTTGATCTAACATTAAAAATATAATTCCATACGTCTTTTGAAAATCAGTGTGCTTGTACAATTGGTTTAAAATTACCTGTGCATTAGCATCCCTTTTCAAAGTTATGGTAATCTTTATTCCATTTTTTAAATCAGAATGATAGTCTGATATTCCCTCGATTGTTTTATTATGTACCAACTCAGCAACTTTATTTTTAAGATCCAATGTATTAACTCCATAAGGTACCTCATCAATAATGATGAACTGTTTACCATTTTCTTCTTCAATTGTCGCCTTACTTCTTATTGTAATAGTTCCTCTACCAGTTTCATAAGCTTGTCTAATACCGCCATTTCCTAATATTATAGCCCCGGTAGGAAAATCAGGTCCCTTTATAAATTGCATCATTTCATCTAAAGAAATATTTGGATTATCAATATAAGCAACACATCCATCTATAACTTCACTTAGGTTATGCGGTGGAATATTAGTTGCCATACCAACAGCAATACCAGTAGTTCCATTAACTAAAATATTAGGAAACCTTGAAGGTAGCACAACAGGTTCTCTTTCGCTTTCATCAAAGTTTGGAACGAAATCAACCGTTTCCTTGTTTATATTTCTTAAAAGCTCTAATGATATTTTGGATAATCGCGATTCAGTATACCTCATCGCAGCAGCACCATAACCCTCAATATTACCAAAATTACCATGACCATCAACTAACATATAACGGTATGAAAAATCTTGAGCCATTCTAACCATTGCCTCATAGATTGATGAATCACCATGTGGATGAAATTTACCCATCACATCTCCAACTATTCTAGCACTTTTCTTATGAGGTTTATCGGGGGTATATCCAGAAGAGTACATTGAATAAAGTATTCGTCGATGAACAGGTTTTAAACCATCTCTTAAATCAGGAAGCGCACGAGCAACAATAACACTCATCGAATATTCCAAAAATGAATCCTGAACTTCCTTAACAATATTATTTTTTTCTAATCTATCCATACCTTACCTCCTAAACATCCAAGTTTTCAACATAAGTAGCATTAGTTTCAATAAATTCACGTCTTGGTTCAACTTCCTCACCCATAAGTTTATTGAAAACCTCATCAGCAGCTTGCGTATCCTCAACTGTTATTTGTCTCAATATTCTTTTATTAATATCCATCGTTGTCTCATTTAACTCCTCGGCATCCATTTCTCCCAAACCTTTCATTCGAGCAATGTCATATTTTGTATTAGAGGATAAAGTTGCCAAATACTCATCTCTCTCAGTCTCATTTAAAACATATTTAATAGTTTTCCCATGTTTAATAACAAATAATGGAGGTTGCGCAGCATAAACATGACCAGCTTCTACAATAGGTCTAAAGAATCGATAAAATAATGTTAATAGTAAAACTCTTATATGACTTCCATCTACATCTGCATCAGTCATTATAATTATTTTATGATATCTTAATTTTGATAAATCAAATTCCTCTCCAATTCCAGTACCAAAAGCAGTAATTATTGTTCTAATTTCTTCATTAGATAAAGCTCTATCTAATCTTGCCTTCTCCACATTTAATATTTTTCCCCTTAAAGGTAAGATAGCCTGTGTCATTGAATTTCTTCCTTTTATAGCGGAACCACCAGCAGAATCACCCTCTACTAAAAATATTTCGCATTCAGAAGCATCCTTACTTTTGCAATCAGATAATTTACCATAAAAATTAGTTATATCTAAATCACCTTTTCTTCTAGTCAACTCCCTAGCTCTCTTAGCCGCCACTCTAGCCCTACTAGCTGTCATAGCTTTATCAATAATAATTCTTGCCTGGTCGGGGTTTTCCATTAAGAATCTCTCAAATGTTTCAGAAAATATTTTATTTGAAATTTGTCTTACCTCAGAATTACCTAGTTTTGTCTTTGTTTGACCTTCAAACTGTGGATTAGGATGTTTTATTGAGATAATCATAGACAATCCTTCTCTAACATCATCTCCAGAAAGATTATCATCCTTTTCTTTCAAAAAGTTATTATTTCTAGCATAATTATTAAGGATTCTCGTAAGGGCCTGTCTAACACCATCTTCATGAGTACCACCCTCAGGAGTAATTATATTATTAACAAATGAATAAATGCTTGAATTATAAGTTTCATTATATTGTAAAGCAACTTCCAATTGTATATCTAAGCTACTTCCATCTTTTAATACAACATTTTCAGAACCATCAACATAAATGATTGTATCATGAATAGGTTTCTTAGTTGAATTTAACATTTGCACATATTCTACAATTCCGCCTTCATAGTAAAAACTATCTTTTTTATCTTCTTCTCTTTCATCATACAAAGTAATACGCAATCCTTTATTCAAAAAAGCTAATTCTCTAAGCCTTGTCTTCAATATATCATAATCATATACAGTTGTTTCAGTAAATATCTCATCATCTGGTAAAAAATGAACGGTAGTACCAGTCCTATTTTGATCACACTTATCAATAATCCTTAACTGATCTTCTGGAATACCACCTTTACTATATCTTTGATAATAGACATTTCCATTCTTATATACCCTAACTTCTAGCCAGTCACTTAATGCATTTACGACGCTAGCTCCAACACCATGTAATCCACCAGATACCTTATATCCGCCACCGCCAAATTTTCCACCAGCATGTAATACAGTATAAACAGTTTCTACTGTACTCTTACCAGTCTTAGGGTGAATATCTACAGGAATACCTCTCCCGTCATCTTTTACTATAATGCTATTGTCTTTTCCAACTACTACTTCAATGTGTGTACAATACCCTGCCAAAGCTTCATCTATTGCGTTATCGACTATTTCCCAAACTAAATGATGTAAACCTCTTGAACTTGTACTTCCAATATACATACCAGGTCTTTTTCTAACTGCCTCTAGCCCTTCTAAAACCTGGATAGCTGACGCATCATACTCTCTTTCTATTTTTTCTTCCATAATCCTTACCTACTTTCTCTCAACATTAGCATTTTTAATTTCAAAAATAAAACTATCACATAAATTACTCTTATTAATGCTTTTTAAATCAGTTGTAGTAATAATACTCTGAATATCATAACTATTAATTAACTTTAATAACTTATTTCTTTTTTTTACATCTAATTCACTGAAAATATCATCTAACAATAACACAGGATAAAAACCAGAAAAGTTTTTAAAAATTGGAATCTCTGATAACTTAAAACTCAATACAGCGACTTTTTGTTGTCCTTGAGAACCATATATTCTCAAATCATTTTCATTATATGAAAAGACAAAATCATCACGATGAGGACCATATAAGGTCATCCCATACTGTAATTCTCGTTTAAAATTAATTGACAGCTTTTTTTTAAAAGTCTCTCCAATACTTACAGTATCATAATCAACTATATCCAAATTATTAACATATTTTATATATAATCCCTGCTCTCCTGTAATATATTTATAAACATCATTTACTTTTTCATTAACAAGGTCAATATATTCTTTCCTTTTTTGATAAATAATAATTGCTTTCTCAATCAATCTATCGGTTATTACATCTAGATAAGTTCTATCCGCAACACTATTGCTACAAAGTATTTTTAGATATTCATTTCTTGTCTTTAAAATTTTATTATACTCATTATATGTATTTAAATAAGTTTTTGATATTTGGGATAATTGTATATTTAATAAATTTCTTCTAATATTAGGGGCCCCTCTAATAATTTCTAAGTCATTGGGAGTAAAAATAATAACATTCAAGCTTGAAATATAATCACTAATCTTTTTTATTACATTATTGTTTATATATATTTTTTTCTCATTCAACGATAAATCAACTTTTAACTTAGTTATTAATTTATCTTTTTTTACAGTGCATTCTATTCTACTTTTACTTTTTCCTAATGATATAACGTGAAAATTACTAGTAATTCTATGAGACTTAGTCAATGCTAAAATAATTATAGATTCTAATATATTTGTTTTACCTTGAGCATTATCTCCAACAAATATATTCATTCTATCATTTAACAATAATTTTAGGTTAGAATAATTTCTAAAATTATTTAAATTTAATCTTCCTATTTTCATTTTTAACCATCTAAAATAAACATATAATCGCCTATCCCCTAAACCTGTATTCCTATACATACATGAGTTATTATAACACAGAAGTATATTTAAAGCACAAAAAAATAGCTAATCAGCCATTTTTTTACTTTGATTTTCTTAAGCGCATTATATGAGCCAATCTAGATGCTCTTGATACTTGATTTTCAATACTCCTATAACTAGTTGGAACAATTATTTCCTGGCCGTTAGAAAATATAATCTTAGTGTTATAAGTATCAATCTTTTCGTATTTTTTAACATGATTTAATGCAATCCATGTACAATCATCGGATAAAGGCGAGGTTGTTGGGAATACTATTATATTATCAGATTCATCAACCAATATAGGCACTTTATATTCTGCACCTAAAATATCCTTTGCTCCTTCTTTTCTTCCGACATAGCTACTGCCAAAGTATAAACAACTTGATTCCATAATTTGAAAAGGTGTCTGATTTATCATATATCGACTTTCATCTTCATATACCAAACTTCCTTTGTTTTGATTAGGAACTATAGCTAAAGTTCCCTTACTAATTTCATATTTCATTTTATTTTTCCCCCCTATGAAAAACCAAGATGGCTTTCACATACATAATAAACAAAAATATTGTCGAAAATTATCATAATTTGTCGAATTTTGATAAAAAATAAAAAAATCCACAAAAATGGATTTTAATATGTACGAATTGGCAAAACTAATTGAGTTAAAGTTTGATCCTCTTTAGATTTTATTAAAATTGGTTTAACTTCTCCGACAAAATGAATATCCACAGTTTCTGTGGAAAAACTTTTTAATGCTTCCATCATATATTTTGCACTAAAAGATATCTTAATTTCCTCCTGGTTGTTCTTAGATATTGGCATTTTTTCTTCGACTCTACCAATTTCTGCTGAACTACTTCGTAATATTAAAGTACTACCAGATGTTTCCAAAGTAACAATATTTTTATCTTTATCACTAGTTAAAATACTTACTCTGTCAATAACATCATAAAAATTGCTCAATGATGTACTAACAACCATAAATGAATCTTCAGGTAAAAGATTAGATGTATTAGGATATGTTCCGTTTATTAAACGAGATTCAAATTTTAAATTACCTGTTTTAAAAAGAATTTTATTACTAAAAATATGTAATTCGATTTCCTCTTGATCATCAGTCAGAATTCTTGAAAATTCAATTATATTATGTGCAGGTATAACTATATTATAACTTTCTTCACTTGCTTTATTTAAATGAATAATTTTTCTTGCCAATCTATAAGAATCTGTAGCATTACATTCTAAAATATCACCTGCAATATTGAAATTAATACCAGTTAATACAGGTTTACTTTCTTCATTTGATGTAGCAAAAGCAGTTTGATTAACAATACTCTTTAAAGTCCCAGCATCAATTATAACTTTTTTCTTGCTTTCTTCTAAGCCTATATTAGGATATTCGCTTTCACTAATTCCATTAAGATTAAATTCACTATTTTCTGTATATATAAGAATTTTTAATTCATCTATTACTTCTATATTAATATATTTATCTGGTAGTTTTCTTACAATATCTAAGATATATTTACCTTGAATAATTATACTACCCTCTGCTTCCACAGTAAAATCATCATCGTTTATTGCCTCTATTATTGCTTGAATAGTAATATCATTATCACTTGCTGTTAAGGTAAGTTTCTTCTTTTTTAATTCAAACTTAATTCCAGCTAAAACAGGAATTAGGTTTTTTGTTGAGATAGCCTTGGATACCTTATTTAATCCGTCTAAAAGTAATTCTTTTTTTATTGTTAATTTCATATATATTCCTTCTTTCTAAATACTATTATTATTATTACTGTGGAAAAAGTTGAAAACTTTTATTTTTTATTATATTTCAATAAAAAATTATAAACATAAGCTGTGGAAAATCTGTGAATTATTTTTAGTTTTACACAACGCCTATATCCTTTTTTAATTTTTCAATAATATTAGCTAAATCTTTATTGACCTTTATTTCATTTTCAATTTTCTCGACAGAGTGCATTACAGTTGAATGATCTTTTCCTCCAAATTCCAAACCTATTCTAGGAAATGACTCGCTAGTCATCTTCCGGCATAAATACATGGCTATTTGCCTTGGAAAAGAGATATTAGAACTTCTTTTTTTGCCTCTTATATCATCAATAGATATTTGGAAGTATTCAGAAACAATCTTTTGTATTCTGTGCACATCGTTTTTTTCGCCAATTCCTTTACTGATTGTATCTTTTAGTGCTTCTACTGCTAATTCCAAATTTATTTCTGCACATCCCATCATAGAGGAATAAGCCATTAATCTAGTTATAGAGCCTTCTAATTGTCTGACATTTGTACCAGTATTAGATGCAATATATTCTACAACATCATCTGGAATATCTCTTTCAAGTTTTTCTGCTATTATCTTCTTTCTGATTATTGCGGATCGCAACTCAAAATCAGGTGGAAAAATGTTTACTTCCAAGCCCCAGGTAAATCTTGTTCTTAATCTATCCTCTAAAACTTTAAGATCATTTGGAGATCTATCTGAAGAAATAATTATCTGCTTACTATCACTATATAAATTATTAAATGTATGAAAAAACTCTCGCTGAGTCTTTGTGGCTCCACCTAAGAATTGGATATCGTCAATTATTAAAACATCAATACTTCTATACTTGTTCTTAAAAAAATCAACATAATTAAAATTAGTTTCAAAGTCATCTTTTCTATTTGTTTTTATAAAATCTTGTATGAATTGTTCACTTGTGACATAGAGCACTCTTTTTCCAATATTTTTGGTGATATAGTTACCAATTGCATGCATAAGGTGAGTTTTTCCCAATCCACTTTCTCCATATAAAAAAAGCGGATTATACATTTTACCTGGATTTTCAGCCACAGAAAGTGCTGCAGCGTGTGCAAATTTATTACTATTTCCAACTACGAAATTATCAAAAGTATAAAGTGGATTTAGATTTGTTTGTGTTGCAATATCTATTATTTCGCTTTCTTTAGAAGAATCATTATCATTATTATCAGTGGTTTCCTCACGAAGTATCTCATCAGCTTCTTCACTTAATAAAAAAAACAATTCACAAAAAGAACCTGTTATAGTATTTAGTTTTTCTGTAATTAATTCTTTGTAATTATCACTTAAATGCTTCTTATGTATTGGCATTGGGACAATAATGTAAGCTTTTTGATTATCAATTTTCAACAATTTTGTTTCTTCAAACCAAGTTTTATACGCAAGAGACGATAATTCTATTTTCATTTCAGATAAAAAATTAGACCAAATTGAATCAAAATTCAAACTACCATCTCCCCTGCTTTTAAAATTACGATAACTAGTTTAAACCAAAAGTATCAAAAAGAAAATGCTTTTTAATAAAAAAATTATTTTTCTGTGCAAAACTATGTTAAAAAAAAGATCATAAAATCAAATAAATATTTTCAACAACTAATCCACAAAGTTTTGCACATATAAAAGTGTTGAAAATACTAATACAATTTATATTTTCCACATTTTCCACAATTCTTAATTCACAATGCAATTTAAAGTTATTAACAAACCTGTGCAAATTGTTAAAAAAATAAAAGTACAAATATAAATTGACAAAACAATGCCAAATTTATTATAATAAGGAAGATTTATGTTTGGAGGTGGAAAAAGTGAAGAGAACATATCAACCAAATCAAAGAAAAAAATCAAAAAAATTAGGATTTTTTTCTCGTAAAAAAACAAATATTTTAAACCGTCGTCGTAGAAAAGGTCGTAAAACATTATGCAAATAATATACCGCTGAGATACAGTGGTTTTTTACTATTTATATGGAAAATATGTAATGCAAGCGGAGAAGTATATGAAAAAATTATATGTCGTAAAGAAAAAGCAAGATTTTGATAGTATAATAAAAGCAGGTGTTTTTAGAAAAAATGAATCATTTATAATTTATTGTAGAAATAATAATTTGAAATTTGATAGATTTGGCATTTCAGTAGGAAAGAAAATAGGAAATGCTGTTGAAAGAAATTATTATAAGAGAAGAATTAGAACTATAATAGATTCTTATAGAAAACTATATAATAATAACAAAGATTATATTATAATTTTAAGAAGAGGGGCATTAATTAAATCTTATAATGAAATAGAAAAAGACTTTAATAAAATAATGTCCAAGAAAGGTTTTTAGTAGAATGAAAAAAAATAAACTGATTAAAGTATTGATAATTATTATGATAGTTATTCTATCTACGGGTTGTACAAAAACGCTCGTAAATAGCGAAAAAAAGGCTGTAAAAAATGAAATAACCGGACAAAATTTAACTAAGAATATATTATGTCAGCCAACCAATGAAACAACAATAAAAGCATATAAAGAAAATAGTGTAGATATTTATAAATTACCAAAATGTACTGACTTTAAAATAACCTCTGGTAAATATGAAAATCTTTGGACCAGTATTTTTGTAAAACCTCTTGCTTTTTTACTTATATTATTAGGGAAAAAAATAGGAAATTACGCTACATCATTAATCATAATTAGTTTAGCAATCAGGCTAATAGCATATCCAATAACTAGGAAAACTGCGTTACAATCAGAGTTAATGAAAAAAGCCCAGCCAGAACTTATCAAATTACAAAAAAAATATGAAAATAAACAAGATCAAGAATCTATGATGAAACAATATCAAGAAAGAACTTTGATATATAAAAAATATAATATAAATCCAATGGCTGGATGTGTATTTTCAATGCTTCAGCTCCCACTGTTTGTTGCTTTTTTAGAAGCTGTTCAAAGAACTCCGGCCATATTTGAAGATAAATTTTTAGGTTTGCAGCTCGGAACGACGCCACGCATAGGAATTATGTCATCTACTTTTTATGTGTATGCTATCTTAGTTGCTTTGGTTGGTTTGAGCACACTCTATTCATTTAAAATGAATTCAACAGGAAACATGCAAGACCCATCTATGAAAATGATGCCAACATATATGACTTTCACAATAATTGTTATGTCACTCTTTATGCCATCAGCCTTAGGAATATATTGGATTACGTCTAATGTATTTACAATTATCCAAAATATATTAGTTAAGAGGAGTAAAGAAGCCAATGGAAAAGCATAGATATATAGGAAAGACGAAAGATGATGCAATAAATAAAGCAAAACAAGAGCTACAGGAAATAGAACAAAATCTAATAATTCGCGAGATAAAGCAAGAAAAAAGCGGACTTTTTAAATCTGCTAAAATAGAAATAGAAGTTATCGAACAAAGAGATGTATTTGTATATATTAAAGAATATCTTATCAACATACTTAAAAAGATGGGCTTCAAAGCTACTGTTGATTACTATGTTAAAGAAGATATTCCTATTTATGACATATACGCAGATAATAATGCACTTTTAATTGGTAAAAATGGCAAAAACTTAAAAGCACTTACTTATATTGTCAGCTCTCACATATATAAGGAAATTGGCAAGAGTTTTAAATTTATAATAGATGTTAATAAATATAATGAGAAAAGAGAAGAAAGTTTAAAAAGGCTTGCAAAGAAGATGGCCAGAGAGGTAGCTTCGACTAATATAGAAGTTCATCTTAATTACATGAATTCATATGAAAGAAGAATAATTCACCAATTTCTATCTAACGATAGTAAAGTTTATACAGAAAGTATTGGTGAAGAGCCTCATCGTTACATTGTTATAAAGCCAAGATAAAGAAACTGCAAAATGAATATGCAGTATTCTTTTTTTATACTGCATATTATGGTATAATACGTAAGGAATTGGAGGAACGCAAATGAATGATACTATTGTAGCAATTTCAACAGCTTTGGGTGTTGGAGCCATTTCAATTGTTAGATTAAGCGGAGCAGAAGCTATAGAAATAGTCAATAAGTGTTTTAAAGGTAAAAATTTAGAAGAAGTAGAATCACATACCATAAATCACGGGTTCATATATGAAAATAATGAGATGATAGATGAAGTTTTGGTATCTGTTATGAGAGGACCAAAAACATATACGTCAGAAGATGTTGTTGAGATAAATTGCCACGGAGGTATTATTGCAACCAATAGAGTCTTAGAAACAATTTTGAATTTAGGCGTAAGAATGGCCGCACCTGGTGAATTTACAAAAAGAGCATTTTTAAACGGAAAAATAGACCTTATAAAAAGTGAAGCAATAATGGATATTATTGCAAGTCAAAGTGATGAATCAAGGAAGATGGCAATATCTGGAATATCTGGAAAAACATCTGAATTAATAAAGGAGTTTAGAAGTAGATTAAAAAATTTACTATCTCAAATAGAGGTTAATATTGATTATCCTGAATATAAGGATATAGAAGTTGTAACCGAGGAAAATGTTAGACACTCTATTACAAAAATGAAAAAGGAACTAGCTTACTTGGTAAGGGTGTCAGAAGATGGATTAACTATAAAGAATGGAATAAGAACAGTAATTGTAGGCAAGCCAAATGTAGGAAAAAGTAGCATTTTGAACAAGTTGCTCCAAATGGATAAAGCAATTGTTACAGATATAGCAGGTACTACTAGAGATGTTGTAGAAGGAGAAATATTTTTAGATGGAATCCTACTTAATCTAATAGATACAGCAGGTATAAGGGACTCAGAAGATATAGTAGAAAAAATAGGGGTAGAAAAGTCCTTATCAATGATAGATGATGCTGATTTGGTATTAGTCGTTTTAAATATTAATGATGGTTTATCAGAAGAAGATAAAAATATATTAGAAAAAACAAAAAATAAGCAAAGAATAATAGTGCTGAATAAAAATGATTTAGAGAAAAAATTGGATATAGATGCTTCTTGGGAAAATGTAATTTATACTAATACAACGAGCTCTGATGGTATAGAAACGTTGAAAGATAAAATAAAACAATTATTTAACTTTGAAAAAATAAATACCAAAGATGCTACTTATTTATCTAACACAAGACAAATTTCTTTGGCAAAGCGAGCCTATAAGTCTTTATTAGATGCAGAAGCATCATTATCCCAAGGACTGCCTATTGATATGATTGAGATTGATTTAAAAAATAGTTTTGATTTATTAGGCGAAATTATAGGAGTAAGTTATAGTGATGAAATTATAGACAGCCTTTTTGAAAATTTTTGCGTAGGAAAATAGGAGATGATTTTAATGGAATTTGAAGTGATCGTGGTAGGCGGAGGTCATGCTGGATGTGAAGCTAGTCTTGCTACAGCGCGAATGGGGCACAAAACATTACTAATAACAGGAAATATAAGTAATATAGCAGATATGCCATGTAACCCGTCAATTGGAGGACCCGCCAAAGGAATTGTTGTAAGAGAAATTGATGCACTAGGTGGAGAAATGGGGAGAAATACTGACAAAGCTATACTCCAATTAAAAATGTTAAATACAAAAAAAGGTCCTGCTGTGCAAGCACTAAGAGCTCAAGTAGATAAAATAACTTATCCTAAAGAAATGCTAAAGGTTTTAAAAAGTGAGCAGAATCTTCAAATAAAAGAAGGATTTGCCGAGGATTTAATTTTAAAAGATAATAAAATAGCCGGTATTATATTAGCTGATGGAACAAGAATATATTCTAAAGCAGTAATTCTTACTACTGGTACTTATTTACGTAGTGTTATTTTAACAGGGGCAGAAAAGACATCTGGAGGGCCGCATGGTGAAGATAATTCTAAGTTTTTAAGTACAAAGTTAAAAGAATATGGTTTTAAGATTTTGAGATTAAAGACAGGAACTCCGCCAAGAATAGAAAAGTCAACAATAGATTATAGTAGGACTTCAATAGAAAGCGGAGATATGTTAGAACGAACTTTTTCTTTTGATAACAAAAACTATTATGATTTTAAGAATCAATTACCTTGTCACTTGATATATACAACGCCAGAGACACATAAGATTATAAAAGAGCATTTACAAGAATCAAGTATGTATGGTGGATATGTTGAAGGGGTTGGACCAAGATATTGTCCATCCATTGAGGATAAAGTAGTTAGGTTTGCTGATAAAGAAAGGCACCAATTATTTCTAGAACCAGAAAGTTTATACTATGATGATATCTATCTTCAAGGTTTTTCTACTAGTATGCCACATTATGTACAAGAAAAAATGGTTCATTCATTACCAGGATTGGAAAATGCTAGAATCTTAAAATATGCTTATGCAATAGAATATGACGCTATAGACCCAACTCAATTAAAACCGTCACTAGAGACAAAATTAATTGATGGCTTATTTACGGCAGGACAAATTAATGGGACTAGTGGATATGAAGAAGCAGCTGGGCAAGGATTGATAGCAGGAATAAATGCTTCTTTGAAATTGCAAAATAAACCTCCATTAATATTAAAAAGAAATGAGTCATATATAGGAGTATTGATTGATGATTTAGTAACAAAAGGTGTTAAAGATCCTTATCGATTATTAACATCAAGGGCTGAATACCGATTATTATTAAGGCATGATAATGCAGATTTACGCCTAAGAGAGTATGGGTACAAAGTCGGTTTAATATCAGAAGAAAAATATGAAGAGCATACCAACAAAATTAACAATATCAATGAGTTATTAGGGTTATTAAAAAATACTAGGATAACACCTAAAAAAGACATAAATAAATATTTAGAGCTAATAGGCACAACTACAATAAAAGATGGTATATCATTATTTGAATTGTTAAAGAGACCCGAGGTTAAATTTGAAAATATAGAACATTTCATTGAAATTACTTATGATAAATACGTAAAAGAGCAAGTAGAAATCTGTGCAAAATATGATGGATATATAAAAAAGGCAAATAAAGATGCCGAAAAAATGTTATCTTTAGAAGAAAAAGTTATTCCAGAAAACATAAAATATGAAAATATAGAGAATTTAGCAAGCGAAGCAAAACAAAAATTGGCTGAAATAAGGCCAAGAACATTAGGCCAGGCCTCTCGAATTAGTGGAGTAAACCCTGCTGATATTTCAATCTTAATGGTTTATCTTAAACGGAAAGGAACATATGAATAAAGCGATATTTGTAGATGAATTAAAAAAAATCGGAATAAATGCCACAGAAGAGCAAATATTAAAGTTAGAGAAATTTTATGAATTGCTTATTGAATGGAATAAAAAAATAAATTTAACTAGAATAATAGAAAAAGAAGAAGTTTTTTTAAAGCATTTTTATGATAGCTTAACAATTGTTAAAGTCATCAATTTAGATGATGTAACGAGTTTATGTGATGTGGGAACTGGCGCTGGTTTTCCTGGTATACCATTAAAAATATTTTTTCCTCACCTAAAAGTAACATTAGTTGATTCTTTACAGAAACGTATTAATTATTTAAATATTTTAATTAAAGAATTAATGTTAGATGATATAAATGCAATTCATATAAGAGCAGAAGATTTTAATGAGAAATTTGATGTAGTTACATCTAGGGCTGTAGCAAACATAGAGAAATTATTGACATATACCATGCATCTATTGAATGAAGATGGAAAAATGATTGCTATGAAAGGAAATGTTTCTGATGAGTTAAGTGACAAAGTGAGACAAAAAATTAATAAAAAGTACGTAATTAAAGAAATTAAAACGTTTTTGCTACCATTTGAAAATAGTCAGCGTAGTCTAGTAGTTATTTGTAATAAAAAGTAATAAAATATTTACTATTTATAAAGATATAAATTTATCATAGTACAATTTTTTGT
>CADCQR010000067.1 GCA_902803685.1 uncultured Erysipelotrichaceae bacterium | reverse complement strand
TCCCGAACACAGAAGTTAAGCCACTTAACGCCGACGATAGTGAATGCGAAAATAGGAAGTTGCCAAGAATTTTTTTTGTTAAAATTTGGATATGACTGAAATTTTATGTGACTAAAAGTGTTACAAATTTATGTGCATATCTTAATGTTTACACTAATCTTTAAAAATGTTATATAAGAGTTGTATAACTTTTTTTTTTTGATTATAATTGTTATGGGTGAATCAAAATGGATTATAAAATTACAACATACTCAGAAGAAGATACAATTGAACTTGCACAGAACTTTGAATCTGAAAAATTTCCAAACATGGTAATTTGTCTTAGTGGTGATTTGGGCAGTGGAAAAACTGTATTTACTAAAGGATTTGCACAGGCAATGGGAATAACAGAAGAAGTAACATCACCAACATTCAATATAATAAAAGAATATAATACAGGGGATATGCCGTTATATCACATGGATGTTTATAGATTAGATGGAAATGTTTCAGAATTAGGAATAGAAGAATACTATACAAAAGATGGTGTTGCCATAATTGAATGGGCTGATATGATAGAAGATTATTTGCCAGAAAATAGGCTAGATGTCAAAATAAAACTTTCATCAGAAGATGAAAATAAACGAATTATTACTATTACGCCATATGGCTATGAATATGAAGAACTATGTGAGGCTGTATTATGAGATATCTATATATAGATACATCATCAAGCTATTTGTATACAGCAATTGTAAAAGACGATTGCTTGGTTGCCGAAATAAAAGAAAATCTTGGGCATAAATTATCAGAACTAGCACTTACAAGAATTGTTAGTATGTTTGAACAAAATAAATTAAAAGCACAAGATATTGATAAAATAATTGTTGTTGATGGACCAGGAAGTTTTACGGGGATAAGAATAGGTATAACAATAGCTAAAGTTTATGCCTGGAGTCTAAAAATACCAATCACAACAATATCTGCACTAGAAGCTATGGCGACATCGTCAAATGTTGACACATATAAGGTTCCTTTGATAGATGCAAGAAGGGGATATGTATTTGCAGGTATTTTTGATAAAAACAATAAAATAATACTAGAACCACAATATATTAAGCAAGAATTACTAAATAATAAATTAGACGATATTGGGGAGTTTAAGATAATATCAAAAGATAATTTAAAAGGCTATGATAAAATAGAAGAATATAATCCTAATATATTAAAAATAGTAGATAAATTTAAAGATAAGAATTCTGTTAATCCACACTCTGTTAATCCCAATTATTTGAAACTTACAGAAGCCGAAGAAAGTAAACTATGATTATTGAAGTTACAAGATATAATGTTGATATTCTTGATAATTCTATTCTAGAGCCAAAAATTGTTGTTGAAGAATTAAATAATAATCCATATGGACATGTTTTAGTTTTACAAGAAGATAATAAAATAATAGGTTATATATATTATAGTGATATATATGAGCGTGCTGAGATAAACAACATTGAAATAGAAAAGGCACATAGAAATTCGGGGAAAGGATCAAAACTATTATCTTATATGATTTCTATCGTAAATAAAGATATAACGCTTGAGGTTAATGAAAACAACATTGCTGCAATAAATTTATATAAAAAATTTAATTTCAAAAGTGTAGCTGTTAGAATCGGATATTACGATGGAATTGATGGTATATTGATGGAAAGAAAGACCCTTAACTAGAATATAAGAGTCTTTTATGTTATAATAACTAAACACATTGAAAAGAGGTAAATTTATGAAAGATATTTACATATTAGGGATAGAAAGTAGCTGTGATGAAACAAGCGTCTCTATAGTAAAAAATGGTAGAGAAGAAATTGCCACTGTCATTTCCTCTCAAATTGATATTCACAAGGATTTTGGTGGGGTAGTACCTGAGATAGCTAGTAGACAACATGTGAAAAATGTAACTATGGTATTAGAAGAGTGTTTAGAAAAGGCAGAAATGAAAATGGAAGATATAGATGCCATTGCGATTACTTATGGACCGGGGTTAATTGGATCATTACTAATAGGACTTGAAATGGCAAAAACATTATCTTTTGTATATGATAAAGAGTTAATCCCAGTCCATCATATTGCCGGTCATATATATGCAAATAATCTAGTTAAACCGATGGAATTTCCGCTGCTAGCAGTAGTTGTAAGTGGTGGTCATACGGAACTGATAGAAATGAAAGAACACTACCATTTCAATAGATTAGGGGGAACCTTGGATGATGCCATAGGAGAATGCTATGATAAAGTTGCTAGAGTCATAGGGTTAGAGTATCCAGGTGGCCCCAAAATTGATAAACTATCGAAGGTAGGTAAAGACACGTACAATCTTCCTTTACCATTAAAAGACAATTCATATAATTTTTCCTTTAGTGGATTGAAAAGTGCAGTTATTAACTTAGTTCATAACGAAGAACAAAGAGGAAATAAAATAAGGGAAGCAGATTTAGCTTGTTCTTTTCAAAATACTGCTGTTAAAGCTATAATTTCCAAGGTAAAAAAAGCGATAGAGGAAAGAAAAATAAAAAATGTTATTGTAGCTGGAGGTGTAGCAGCTAACAACTGTTTACGAGAGGCTATGACTAACTTAACCGATGAGCTTAAAGTAAATTTAACCATTCCACCAATTAAATATTGTACTGATAACGCCACTATGATAGCAGCTGCTGGATATTTTGCATATCTAGATGGTAGAAGAGCAGATTTAAATTTAAACTCAAAATCGCAAGATGAGTTATTATAGTAAAAGCATTCATTAAAATATTTAATGAATGCTTTTTTGAAAAAAAAGGCCATCAACAAAATTGACGGCACACACTTTTACCTATAACGATAAGTAAAATCACTTCTGAGTATCTAACTCCCTCATTACTTACATGATACCACAAAAATATGAAAAAGTAAAGAAAAATCATCAAAAAATAAGGCAATCGCATAAAAAATTAATGTAAAAATATGTTAGAATTATAGATTATTGTTACTTTCTATTATATTTTTATAATGGAAAGT
>CADCQR010000066.1 GCA_902803685.1 uncultured Erysipelotrichaceae bacterium | reverse complement strand
GATTTAACCAATACTTTAGAAAAGAATGGTATTTCTTTATGTCCGCGCCAATATCATCACAAGCGACAATCATTGATTCCATGAAGTTACGACTGTCACGATCTAGTAGTGGATGGGCTGGATATGTTACCTCGTTCATGGCTTTCAATATACCTAAATTGCACGATAATGAACATGCTGCATCGGTAATGGAGGTACAAATTGCGATTTTCATCGCCGCCGACTGTGTTTTAACACAAACCCAGCGAGGACTTATGACGACCCTGGGCGGGGGAAGCCTCCCCCTGCCTGCAGCCCCGGCTCGGTGGCCCCGATGTCATCCCGGCCTCCGTGCCGAGATCATCGATTCATCCATGGCCACACTCCCCGGGTCTTCCGGACATCCCCTCTCCTAGGAGCTCCGCCCCTAAAACCCTGGGGAAAGTTTATTATATAATTCTGTCAATTTCAAATTTCAGTAAATCATCTAATGTTTCTTTATACTTATTGAAATCTTCATTGCATTGAATATTTCCATATTCATCAACATAAATATTATCTATTTGATTGTCTTCGCGTATTTTTTTTACCACATTGATTGGCAATCCCTGTCTAATTAACTGAATTTCCACTGGATCGTTAGTGCCATAGATTATCTGTTCATATTCATCTTTGGTTATCTGATTATAATCAAGCATTAACTGAAAAAACATCAATAATTTAAAACTGACGAAATCTTCCTCTTGTTTTTGTCTAATTATCGCTAAATTTATGAGTTCTTTATCATTCTTTTTGGATAGATCAACGTACGTATTCGGTCCTGATCCAGATTTCCAAGGACAAGGTATTTCTCCAAAACTTTTACCAATATATATAGTGGCATTTCCTTCGTGTAATAGTCTTTTAAAATATGCAACTTCTCTTGAGATTTTTTCTTTTAATGATAACTTTCTGTTATTTAGAAACATCTTATAATAAGATATGGTCTGCGGATGTTCTAAACGTTTTACCTCATCATCAATTATATGATCTTTTAAATTATCAATAAATAAAATACATAATCTATCCATAATTGGAAGCGATGCTATGCTTTCTGCGGTGGTGAGAAAAATATTTTGATCATGATTATTGAAATTATTATATAACTTTTGTGCAACAAAATCAATATTTTTATAAAGGTTATTTAATCCCAACTCAATCATTTTTCTTTTCAATTGATCAACGTCATTGGAATGATCAGAAAAAAATATTTCATCGTCTCGTTGTATATTTATCGCTTCATCGCGTTTTTTTTGTTCCCTTGGCATTTTAAAGTTATGCAACAATGGATTTTTTATTTCATCTACGAATTCAGTCTTTTTTAGTTCTTTAATTTTATTAGCAAGATTTCCATTTTGCCTATTATATTCATCTGAATTCACAAAGTGAATAGTTGGCTGTAACTTCTCTAAATGTGTTGTTTCTCCAAATATTTCATTTAACCTATTAACACGGCCTATCAAATTAATTAGGCCTGTTTTATTTAAGCCATTACTGGTAAGAATAAAGAGTGTGTCGATGGGCAAATTCACACCTTCAAGAATAACAGTATTTGCAATTATCATCGATAATTCAGATGTTTTCGAAAACTTAGCCAAGAGATAATCTCTTACAATGTCTGGAAGTTTTCCATGTATGTAAATAAATCCCCTTTTTATGCAATCAGTCAGATAAAAGTCTACATGTACATATCTATTTAAGTTGTCTATAATTTCATCGATTGCTTTGGAGTTTGTTATTACAGTTCTTTTTTCAAGTATCTTTGAAGAAAAAAGTTGAATTTTCCTAGGTGTATATAAGTATATGAAATTTTTTTGTCCTTTGTTTTCACTTAAATAGTTGAATAAATCAACATAAGTTGTATTGAATTTATAGAAGTCGTCTATAAATCTATTATATATACGTTTAGAACCATCATTTTGATATTCAAATATTTTAGGTTCCTTCAAGTTAAAACGAATTCTTTTTTCTATTATAGCATTTGAATCTTTTAATGCTAAATTAGATGAGTCTGACACCAGAGGTGAAAAATAAAAAAGTTTGCATTCTCTATTTCGCTTTTTATTTAGTTTAATTAAACGAGATAATAAAATGGAGCGCGAACCATTCTCCAATAATTGATGAGCTTCGTCTATATACATGTAATCAAATGATACATCATATTTGTTCATCAATCTAAACGCGCGTTCCTGTGTAAGGACTGCAACAAAGCCGATGTCTTGTCCTTGATACATTTCATCATGCGTAATGATTCGAATGCCAAGATTTAAAGATTTCACATTTCTATAAGTTTGTGATAGCAGGGCTTTTGAGGGTACTATTATAGCATAGCGTTTGTTTTGTTCAAAAAAATGCCTTATATGTGATAATATTAAGTGGCTTTTGCCAAAAGAAGTTGGAGCAATAATGCTTTTTTCTGAATAATCTGTAGTTAATATATTTTCGCCAATTTTTCGTTGCTCATATGTTTCAATAATATTTTGATTCCTAAATTTTTTTTCGATTTTTGTCTCAATCAAACAATCCGCTATTGAGTCAAAAGAAAGCCACCCATTTTTTGTTAGTGCATAAGAAATAGGATATAGTCCAAAAGCAATGCTAAAATCGTACAATGGAGCATAATCTTGGAAGGCAAGAGAATAGTTCAAAATAATGAAATATGCTAATTCAACATAGATGACATGCCTTTTATCTAAAGAATATTTCTTTATTAATAATACTGCGGTTGTGAGGATGTAATCTTTTTCTTCGGTTGTCAATTCGGTTGGAGAAAAGGATAATTTTTTTAGACATTTTTCTAAAATATCAATTCTGTTTATTCCTAATAATTCATTGCTCATAATCATCAATCCTTCAAATGTATATAATCCAAAAACATATCAATCATATTTTGAGTCATGCATATGACCAGGATATTTGTTCCGTATAAATCAATTTTCATATTATCAATATCATGTATAATTTGCTGAGAATTTGAAGGATGCCAGTTTCCGTTTAGAAATATTGTCCCACAAGGGATTGTGTTAAAATCATTTATATCTCTAAAATTCCCATTAACAAAATCATCCCTTAATTTTTTTAAATCATTTCGTATGGGATCTGAGGTGTTTACATTTATATTGCATGCGTGGTTGTATGCGTTTCTCCACGGATTATTCGATTGACCTATTCCCGATACTTTTTTTCCTAAATCTATATTTGCTTCTTTGATTTTTGACGCGTGACTTATTCCGTTTGTGTTAATAGAGCCGGACTTACTTTCCATAAGCCAAAAAGAATTTGTTTTTGAAAACAGCCCATCAAACCCCTTTTTTATGGAGCCTTCTTCTAAATTTCTGTAAACAAACTCTTGTTTGTATCCTTGTGTCCGTATATGTAAATGCATGAAAAATTCTGCTATTGCACCCATCTTCCATTTCAAATCTTTTCCATCAAATAATTGAATTAGGTCTGCCTTCACCGTGTTTATATTGCTTTCTGTACTCCCTTCACAAATAGAAACAAGATTGTCATCTATTAATTGTTTGACCTCTGCATCAATTCTAGGGACATCTATTATCGTCAAATGTATTCTTTGGTCAATATCCTGTTCAATTATTTGATACATTTTTAGTCCTCAGAAAATCAAAAATATTTTCCCGTAAATAAACCTTGTTTGTAAATATATATCGAGAAATAGCCATTGGATTTTTAGAGACTACTTTTTTTGCCTTTTTTAGTTTTTTTCCTTTAACTGTGGCTCATGATACGTGCAATTCTTCGGTATAATGGTCTTCATAATCCGTTCTTGAAAATCATGAGACGGTTATTTGAGCTTTGGTTATTTGGGCCTGAATTCGATGTCAGACCTATTTGGGGCGTGGTTTACCCTATGTGTTAGTTTCTGGGCCGTAGACAAACAGACTTTTCGATGCTAATAGGTCCACAATCTGTCATTCTGGAGAGAAATGACAGTGTTCAAGGAGATATTCCGACTTTGACACCCTGAAATGTCCCTTTTCTGTATAAAAAATATTGCTAAATGTGTGAAAATGACACTTCCTGACGGAGAAAAAAAGTATTTTTTTGTAGGATTCTATGCCAGCAAAACGTTATTATTATTCTGATACGATTTCGCGTTTTTTAACGCGGAGTGTTAAGGAAGTGGTTGGTGAATTAACCATTTCCAGCGATCATGATATTAACGATGAAACCGCTAATTCGTGGATTTGTGAAATAGAGATTCTTCAAAACATTCTAAAGCCATATT
>CADCQR010000065.1 GCA_902803685.1 uncultured Erysipelotrichaceae bacterium | reverse complement strand
CCGAATTATATTGTAATATATATTGATGATTTGGTGCTTCAATAATATTTTTAGCACCGTAGGAATTATTTATTCCGCTATCTGATATCACAATAAGCATATTTTCCTTTTCTTCATCAGAATTTACTTTGCTTACTTCTTCAAAATATTCTTCTACAAATTCTTCTGGTAGAGAAGAAATATTAAATCTGTCAACTTTTCTAAAAAAAGTGGTTTTTACAGCAAAGAGTACACCACTTAATAAAATTGTTATAACTAAAATAGCAGACAAATATTTTTTTATTTTCCTACTCATATCAAGCACCTCTTATTCTAAATAAGATTATAACATATTGATAACAAATCTCCTATAATTACTTCAAATTTTTATAAGAAATAATTATAATGCTTAATACCTTTACTGTTTATATAGATTGCAAATACTAATATGATAAATGAATTTATTTTTAGATACAAATTCAAAAAAATTTGAATCTTCTATTTCCAAGAACAACAAGTTAAATTTTAAAAATTCTAGAGGATATTTTTAACTACATTACTATTTTCGGAAATAATTAGAACATAACATTCTTCATAATTTGAAAGTTCCATAAGTTGAAAAATTTTAAAATACCACCAATATCATCAAAATTTTAATATCTATAATTTTCCAGAATATATTCTCATCCTTCATATAAAAATCCTTCTCTGGTATACATCACCAAGAAGGATTATACTTTATATAAAATTATTTATATATCTAATCTAATTTTAAAATATTTTTTCTAATTATAAATAATAAGTTCATGTTGACACCTAGTACAAGCAACATATAAAAGATTTCTCTCATTACTCTTATATGAATTCTTCCTATCATTATAAATGATAACACTATCAAATTCTAATCCTTTAGCAGTATATGCTGGTATAATAACCAACTCCTTACTAAAACCTTTACTATTAGCATCAACTAGACTTATATTTATATCATTTTCCAACAATTGATGAATTTTTTCTGCCTGATTATAATCCTTAGCTATGATAGCTACACTCTTATAACTAGATTGCAAATACTTAATATCTTCCAATAGTGATTGCTTTAAATCATTAATTCCTTTTCTTATAATTACTGGCTTATTATTATCCCGCCTTATTGCGTTTACATGATTCAATCCTAATATTTTATTAGTATAATTAATAATTTCCGGAGAAGATCTATATGTCTTAAGTAATTCTAAATAAATAGTACTTCCTTTAAACAAATCACTAAGTGATTCTAAACTATTGTACTTATAATATGGATTTATATTTTGATTAATATCACCTAAAATAGTAAAGTCTGCTTTTTTAAATATTTTATTTATAATGATATATTGCAATCTATTATAATCCTGAGCTTCATCAATAATAACTTGACGTATATTATTTTCATATCTAAAGCCCTCTAAAGTACCCTTAATATATGTAAATAATAATGCATCTTCATAATGAATTATTTTCCTATTAATAAATTTATCTATTTGATTTTCATCTAGTTTAATTTTACAATATTCAC
The DNA here is from genome assembly GCA_902803685.1 of uncultured Erysipelotrichaceae bacterium. The sequence continues at coordinate 21,630 of CADCQR010000065.1, read as the reverse complement.
TCATCCAAAAACCTTTATAGATTTTTTTGTAATCTTTTATAAAATTACTGTTCTCTCGCAATAATTTTCTAAAGGTTCCAATCTTCTTACCACTACCTTTGTAAAAATTAGAACTTAGTTTTTTGGAGATTTCATCAATTCTTTCAAATAAAGGAAACCTACTATATTTATTATGAAGCATATCATTAACTTCATCTTTATCAACAAAATTAATTTCACCTTCAGTAAAACTTGATACAATACAGCAATTATCAATATAGCTTTTTAAATATCTATCTAAATCATCAATAATTTCATCACTCTGTTTATAACCAACCAATTCACTATTAGTTTCCATATATGTATAGTACCTACTGACAAAATCATTAAAACTTTCTACATCTTTATATTCCCTTATCTGAAACGACATATAATCATTAAAGGTGGTCTGTAAAGTATTAGCTTCTCCTAAAGATGGCAAAACATCAGATATATAATCAGCAAATATCTCATTTGGTGAAAAGATTAGTATGTTATTACTATTTAAATTAGGTAAGCGATAAAGTAAAAAAGCTATTCTATGTAAAGCAACCGTTGTCTTTCCACTACCGGCAATACCTTGTACAATTAAATTGTTGTCTTCCGTATTTCTAATTACTTTATTTTGTTCTTGTTGAATAGTATTAACAACATTCTTCATCTTTTCGCTTGACTCTTTTGATAAGACTTCCTGTAACACTTCATCATCAATATTTAACGATGTATCAAATACACCAACTAACTCACCGTTTTCAATTTTATACTGTCTTTTTCTTTTCAATTCCCCCTTATAAATACCACCCGGTGCTTTATAATAACAAGGGCCAGTCTCAAAATCATAGAAAAGACTACATACTGGACTACGCCAATCATATAAGATGTTATTTAAATTTTTGTCTTTAAGATAAGTTAAAGAAATATAAACATTATATATCTTTCCCTCTTTATCTTTAAATACAATTGAAGCAAAATAAGGTTTATCTTTAATCTGCAATAACTTTTTAAAGTAATTACGCTTCATCAGAACCTTCTCTGCTTCTTGGGAAGTTGCTGCCATTACCTGTTGCATTTCACCAGAGTCAAAGCTAGAAGAATTTTCCCACATCATCTTTTTAAACTCTTGAAGCCCTTCTTCTTCATCAAAAACAACTTCACCCAAATCATCAAGTGTTTTACCAAGGAGTTTTTGAACCTTACTCAAGATTTTCTTTTCTTTTTGAAGTTCAACATCAGAAATAGCCATTTAATCAGTCCTCCTTTTTTAAAACCAAGCACCACTAAAAACCACATAGTTATATGTAGTAACAATAAACCACTAGTTTTCGCTAAACGTCAAATTGAATATATCACAAAATTTCACAAGATACAATAAAGATAACAATCAATTGACAAAAATATGAAAATATATATAATATTTATAGAAGGAGTGATGACTATGTACATCAATAAAGTAATCGCATATACACAATAGTCAACACCACATCTCAATCATAAAGATGTAGGTGTTGTGTTTTCATAGTGCCTACATCTGCATAGAACCTATACAGATGTATAGGTTTTATTTTGATTAAAAAGGATGTGTAATGTATGTTAGAAATAGTATGTAATAAAGTAAATAAAAACTTTGGCAATAAAGAAGTATTGAAAGATATTAATTTTGAAATAAAAACAAATGAAAAAATTGCTTTAATTGGTCAAAATGGTTGCGGAAAAACCACTCTTTTAAAATTAATAGCAAAAAATGATACTCCAACATCAGGTGATATTTTTGTTAGAAAAGATGCATCAATTGGAATTTTAACTCAGCAGCCAAATAATGAATGGAATGAACAACTAGTTAAAGACATAATTTATTCTTCATTAACAGATATAAATATACTTAAAGAAAAGTTAAAACAAGAAGAAGAAAAAATGCTAAACTCAACAGATGATAAACTTAATAAGTGTATTGAAAAGTATACAAAATTACAAGATGAATTTATCAAAATAGGTGGTTATGAAATTGATTCAAAAATCGCTAAAATTGTTGCTGCATTTAAAGTAGAAAGTCTCTTAGATAAAAAATATAAATTCTTATCTGGCGGAGAAAAAACAATTATTAACTTAATCACCATATTAGTAACTGAGCCTGATATTTTATTGTTAGATGAACCTACAAATCATCTTGACATCGATATGATTGAGTGGTTAGAAAACTTTTTACGAAATCTAAAGAAAACAGTATTAATTGTTTCTCATGACAGATATTTTTTAGATAAAACAGTTAACAAAATCATATTGATTGACAATAAAGAAGCAGAAATATTTCATGGGAACTATTCCTACTATCTTGAAGAAAATGAAAGACGACTAACACAAGAGTTTAACGCCTACAAAAGTCAGCAAAAACAAATAGAAGAAATGAAAAAAGCTATAAAAAGACTAAAAGAATTTGGAAGATTAGCTTACCCATGTGGTGAAAAATTCTTTCGAAGAGCAGCAAGTATCGAAAAAAGGTTAGAAAAGATTGATATAATAGAAAAACCGCAAAATCAAAAAAATATTAATCTACAATTTAATGTAGAAAAAAGGAGCGGGAATGATGTACTAAATTGTACAAACTACTCATTAACTATTGATAATAAAAATCTATTAGTTAAGACAAGCTTTTATCTAAAGTACCAAGAACGAGTTTGCTTAATGGGTAAAAACGGTACTGGAAAAAGTACATTTATAAAAGAAATTATAAATAGAAAAGATAACATTAAACTTGGCTCAAATTTAAGTATAGGATATATTCCCCAGGATATAAATTTTGAAGACGAAGACATAACAGTACTTGACGAAGCAAAAAAGCATTTTATTGGAACCGAAAATATTCTAAGAAGTGCGCTAAGCAAATTTCTCTTCTACTCTAATGGAATCTATACAAAGCTAAATAAACTATCTGGTGGAGAACGACTTAGATTAAAATTATTTTGTCTTATGCAAAAAAATAATAATTTTCTAATATTTGATGAACCCACTAACCATATTGATATTAATACCAAAGAAATATTAGAAGATACAATTCTAAATTATAAAGGAACTGTATTGATGATTTCTCATGACCGATATTTCATTAATAAAGTAGCAACAAGAATAGTAAATATTAATAATAAAAAATTTATAAGTTATCTTGGAAATTATGACGACTATAAACTCCAAATATTAAAAGAAGAAATTAACAATTAATCTCTTCTTTTCTTTTTACTAATAAAATTATGATTGATAATAATAACGCTTTTGGGTTGAATCGGAATCTTGAGCAGAATAGCCAACCATATCACATAATTCAGTAAATGGTATCTCCTCATGTTGATTGCCCTTCTGAGTGGATAGACTCTCCTTATAACAGAATATGTCGTCAGAACCTCCAAAGCTCAAATATTTGTCTATAACTTTACCAACATGAAAATCAGAAGCACCACCATTAGCCGCATATCGCATAGGGATTTCAATATTTCTTCCAAATTCTTTAGCAAAAAGTAACGCACGATATGCAGCATAGTCCGGGTTACCAGATCGAAGAATTGTATACATAACTGCATCCAGCATTCCCTCTTTTCGCTTAACCAAATTATCATAATCACTAATTTGATCTTTAATTTCGTCAGCATACACATAATCAGTACAATCCATTTCATCTTCCACACAAGATAAGAACTCTTTAAGATGCATCCCCACAAAATTATGACCACTAAAGCGCTTATCAACGGGTCCAACAAAGTGAACACATTGAATATTACCAGTGTTACTAACTTTAAAATACATTAATCCGTACCAAACTAAGCTCTTATATTTAGGCTTTAAAAAGTATTGCTTTTCACTATCTGGTAAGGATTTTAAAAATACTTTTGTACTATATAAATCACTCCAGTTCAAATCATCTAACGCATCTTCTTCATCAAATAATTCTGTTACATATTTATTATCATGAAAAAGAGCTTGATTAGAACTAGCTGTCATTCCATTATTATCATGCATCATCATTTCTATATCATCATCGCTATATCGCAATTCATACCACAAGGCCACCTTTTTGATAAAATGCTCCATGTTCTCATAGCGTTCTGATATATCGGAACAAAATGCTTTACGATACCATCGCATGTAGTCATTTATTTTTTCATCCAAATCTATATTTCTATTAGCGACAGAAGGCATACCTAATAATCTATCTCTAGTTTCCTTATATTTATCCTTTAAACTCATAAATAGTACCGTCCCCCTTAATTGTTTTTAGCCACACGCCGTTTTCTTTCTATTCTCTTCTGCCTACTTAATTCTTTATCATCAATTAAAAGAGATAAATCTCCAGCTAAACGTTCTACTAAATTTTGCTTTTCTCTAGCATTTTGCTCTTCTTCATCAAGAAAAGCCTGTACTTGTCTTTTGCTCTCTTCTTTTACAAGAACTTTAATATATAGTTCTTTTAGTGAAACCATTTCTATTTTTTGTGATTTTGAACGGTTAAAATAGTTATCACAACACATTAAATTTTCATTCCCACCTAACGCACGATATAACTCAACAGTCTTTTTCAAATAATAATCCGAGAAAGTAGGCGCATACATCATGGGAATATCTATATTGGTGCCAAATTCTTTAGCAAATAGTAAAGCCCTATAGACACCTAACCTTTTGCCTCCTCTTTCAAGTATCTTTAGCATAATAGAATGTAGCAATTTTTCTCTTTGTAGTAGCGCATTATTATAATCAGCTGTATTTTTTGACAAGTCGTTATTTCTAGGTAATTTTATACCTTTTTTATTAAATTGACTTAAAATTTCTACAACATGCTTACCAATAAAATCTTCATCAGAAAAAGACGAATCTAAATCCTGCAAATTTCTAGTACCAATAACCTTACCAGCATCATCTAAATAAAACATTGTCCCATTAACTGAAAAATAATAATTGCTAGTTGGTGCCATCAAGAGCTGCTGTTCTTTCTCACTCAACGTCCTTATAAATGCATCCTTATTATAAAAATCTCGCCAATCAAATAAGGTAACTAAACTATCATTACCATTTAAATAAGGATTATTTCTAAACAAAACTTTATCAGATAAAAGAGACTCTTTATTATCATCTACCATCATATCTAATATATCATAATCTGAATAACGTAATTCATACCAGACGGCCATCTTTTCAATAAAATGTTCCATCTCTTCACGGCTAAAATCAAGATTACCACCAAATCCATTACTATTGATACCATTTTCAGAATACCAATCTAGAAATTTATCAATGCCGCCTCGTAAATCAACTGAACTAAAATCAACACTAACCGAAGATTTTTCTTTATGACCACCATCAGATAAATTACATAATAATCTCCTTAGGCTTTTCATTCTCTCTAATATACTCAAATCCAAAACCTCCTGTGAACTTTTATTTATTCATTAAATTCTTCTATTTTATCTATAAATTCTTTTTGCAATAACTTTAATTTTTCTTCACTACTTGATTCAACTCTAACAGTAATATTTGGTCCAGTATTACTTGCTCTAACTAATACCCAACCATCATCAAATAGTACTTTAACACCGTCAATAGTCAAATAATTGTAGCTTTTACTATCAGCATATTGTCTTATCTTTTCAATTACACCAAATTTTATATCATCTGAAGATTTTATTTTAATCTCATCTGTTGAATAATATTCATTAATTCCCTCAAGCAATTCTTCAACCGTTTTTTCTGTATTCGAAAGAATCTCTAAAATCCTAAGCCCAGCATACAATCCAGAATCAAATCCAGGCCATCTATCTCTAAAATAAACATGTCCAGATAATTCACCTCCAAATGGCAGATCTGCCTCAGTAACCATAGCCTTAGTATAAGAATTACCAGTACGATAACAGATTTCTTCTCCACCTAATTTCTTTATCTCATCACTTAGAGCCTTAGTACACTTAACATCATATAAAAACTTTTTACGTTGAACTTTATTAATTATATCTCTAATAATAATTATCATATATTTATCTGTTGGAATATAAGTACCATTACCAGTAACAACGCCTACTCTATCACCATCACCATCAAAAGCAATTCCTATATCAGCATGCTCTTCAAGAACTTTCATCTTTAGTTGCTCCAAGTTAGATTCTACACAAGGATCTGGATGGTGATTAGGAAAACTGCCATCTGATACATCGTTAATAGTAATTAAATCAATTGGAAACATTTTATATATATCTTTTGCAATGATTGAAGTAGTTCCATTTCCTGGATCCATAACTACTTTTAGCCGTCTATTACCAAAGTTCAAATTATTTCTAAATAATTCAATATAATCAGGCCTAATATCATAATTAGTTACATTACCAAAGCCAGTATAAAAATTATTGTCTATTATATACTGTAAAAAGTCTTGTATCTCTTGGCCCTTACAATTACCTGATTCGTCAAATGCAAACTTAAATCCATTATCATCTTTAGGATTGTGACTAGCAGTAACCATTACACCACTATAAACTTGCAATTTGATACAGGCATAATAATACATAGGTGTTGTACATAATCCCAAACATATAACATCAATACCAGACTCAATAATACCGGTCCGTAAGGCATCATACAAATCTTGACTACTAAATCTATTATCATGTCCAATGACAGCAGTTGTTTTACCAATACTTCTAATATAACTCCCAAATCCTCTTCCAATAGTATAGGCTGTATCTATATCTATTTCTGTTGGGACAATTCCCCTTATATCATATCCCCTAAAAATATTTTTATTAATATCCTTTTTATAACTATACATTTGACTACACTCCATTTCTTATTCTTTTCAAGGTACAATCTAAAATATATTGAAATAATTCTATTAGAGGTTCCCTATATCTAAAATCAAGCTTATTGCTTGCTAGACTATTATCAACATTAGATATATATAAATTTCTAATATTCTTTATCAATACAATACCATCACCCAAATAGAATTTTTTTTCAAAATGATATTTAACTTCCATCTCTTCAACTTTACTAGATATAGATTTATAAAAATCACTATTTATAAATGAATTTTTTTTCTTACGATGTGCAGAATTAAATAATTCTTTAATAAACATTGAATTTACACTTAAAATATCATCAGATTTGCTCTTAGTGCCAATATCAATAACGGGTGAAACATTAACTGGTAAGGTTGTTGCTAATAAAAGCAGGCGAGCAATTTCCTCTTTTAAATTAAAATAACTAGTATTTCCAAAAGAAAGGTACTCCTCAATTTCTTTATCATTTTCCATTCTTGATATTTTGCATATACAAATTTTTAATCCCTCTAACAAGTTATTATTTATTCGCTGCGACTCAATACATTTTATAACTTTACCACTAGGTGTTAGAATATTTTTTGGCATTTTTACTCACCTATACTAATAATACCATAAAAATAAGCCAATTTAAAATACAAAATAAAAAGGTTACAATTAACCTCTTCTTTTGCTGTGCCTTTTTTCCTTTTCAACACGTTTTCTTTCTTTCTTTCGTATTTTCTCCAATTCTTTCTTTACTTTGCTAAAAATATTCAAAAACTTTTCTATACGAGGACCATTAATCTTCTCCAAATTAGGGAAAGACTTAATCAAACGCCCAGTCAATATATTGTGACTTTTTAAAAATAGATTTACTTCTTTCTTTATCTGTGTTGTTGCATCTCTAGAAGTTATTTTACTAATATTAGACCTGAGACCAAAAATAATTCTTGTAGATAAAATGAAATCTATTAAAAATAAACATAATACTACAAATGATACATTAATAATAGTTGTTGTTGAAAATATAGAAAGAAATTTATCTATAACTGGATTAATATACTTAGTTAAAAGCAAACCACCTAAACCAAATAAAATCCCATTAGTTAAACAAATTCTACCATTAACATTGAATTTTCTTTCACTATAGTCCCACCAGCGTAAATGGAATATCTTCTCCATTATCAAACTAGCGAAATATTCAATAATACAACAAGAAATAAAACTCATTATAAATAACACTAAAACATCATTAGCATACCGTTCTAACAAATGAACAATTACCAATGCCCCGCATCCATATATAGGAAGAATCGGGCCAATCAGGAATCCCCTATTTAATACAATTTTTCTATTACAAATAGAACAATATATTACTTCTGCTAAATATCCTATAAAACTATATATTATAAATAGCAAAAAGAGTTTAAGGAAACTTTCCATCATCTACACCTCTATCTAATTATATTACTAAGAAGTATAAAATTATCAAAAATTAAATACCATACACGATAAGTCTATCAAATTAATATTAATAGAACAACACTTTTCTAAAAAAAGAAAAAGACTTATCGTCTTTTATAAAATAGTAGCATTATTCACCCAATTTATAACCAACTGTTGTACCAATAACCAATAAAGCTGTACCAATAATAAATTCCAAACTTGAAATCTTAACACCAAAAATTCCAACAGCTAGTGCAACAATACTAGCCAAGATAAATCCCAAGATTGCATAATATGTTGCTGTTTCATATTTTTTAAATAGCCATTCTAAAATCTTAGCAATCACAATAACACCAACTACAACACCTATTCCAAAAGGACAAAGTATTAATAAATTTTTTCCTAATAAAGAAAAGTTTGTCAAATTACCAATGGTATCAATTATTGGCTTATAAGCTCCCAACAACATTAAAACAAATGAACCACTTATACCAGGTATAACCATACAACCAGCTGCCACCATTCCAATCAAGAATAAAAGTAACATCGTCAAAATATTTATATTATAAATATTAATATTCATCCCACCAGCTTTAGTAAAAGTCATCCACATGATTATAAAAAAAGCAAATGAGAATAACAATATATTAACTATATTAAATTTCTGTTTTTTTATCTTCTTAGTAATTAATGGTATACCACCTAGAATTAAACCGATAAAAAACAAAGTTGTAGGAGCTGGAAATCTATCCAAACAATAACTTATAAGTTTACTCATAAGTAAAATTGACAATACAGCTCCAACTCCAATTGGCCATAAATAATTTATACTCTTCTTAGGATTTTTAAAGAAATTGGAAATAGAACCTATCAGCTCTTCATAAATACCCATAGTAATAGCAATCGTTCCGCCACTAACTCCTGGAATTATATTAGCTATTCCAAAGAAAAAGCCCTTTATTATATACAATAATTTATCCTTCATCCAATACTCCTTTATTCAAAAACCGGCATAATAACAGGTACTGCATTTTTCTTACGAGAAACACAATTTTCAACAAAGAATCCTTCTTCAACATCATATTGATCATAAGCAACTTTCATATATTCTTGCGCTTTTCTATTATAAATTATGTAGCTACCATTTAAAATTATATCTGTTATATATAAACACATCAATGAACATTCATTTTGCTCACATTCTTTATCCAAAATATCAACATATTCATCTAAACTTTTCTTCATTTCATCAAAATTCATCGTAAAGAACTGCCCTATTCCAAACTTATGATCGCCTGCCGTATAATATTTGAAGTCATTATAAATTATTTGTTCTTTAGTCATTCCGTCTATTGAAGTTCCAGCTTTTAACATTTCCATACCATATGCTTCATAATCTACTTCAGCCACTTTAGCCAACGCTTCAATTGCCTCTTTATCTAGTGGAGTAGCTGTTGGGCTTTTTAAAATCAAAGTATCAGAAAGTATTCCAGAAAGTAAAGCTCCTGCTATATTCTTTGGAATATATACGTTTCTTTCTTTATACATATTATAAACGATTGTACATGTAGAACCAACTGCCATATTTCTATAATTTATAGGCTGAGCAGTACTTAACGAACTAATAGCATGATGATCTATTATTTCAATAATATTAGATTCGCTAATTCCTTCAGCACTCTGTAATGGTTCATTGTGATCAACTAACACAACGTCCTTTGGCATCTTATTTGCCAAATCTCTCATTCTGAGTAGACCTAAACACTTATTGTCCTTATCAACAATTGGATAATTTGTATGTTGTAACTTCTCATTCATTTCAACCATACTTGATACAAAATCACTTTCTTCAAAGACAACTGGATGATATGTTCTAATCATGGTCTTAATATAATTACACAAACCTATTAATTTAGCAATGTGATAAGAATCATATGAAGTTCTAATAACATTAACCTTATTCTTTTTAGCAATTGCTAAATGCTCATCTTTTATCTCAGAATCACCTGTTATAATCAACATCTTAACTTTATTGTTTACTGCATGTTCTATAACACTATGTCTATCTCCAACTATCAGTACGGTATCTTCGAATAAATCAACATTATTAATAAAAGTTGTACTCCTATATGCAGCAACTAATAACTTTCCTTCAATCTCATCGTCAATTTTTATTAAAGCTTTACCTTTTAATACCTTAAGAATATTATCATAAGAAGTATATAAATGCTCTATATTCTCATTAATTATTGTTCTAGATAAATCTTTTAAAGTAATTAACCCTAATAATTCTTGATTATCCTTGCAAACTGGAATTCCAGTTAGTTCCTCTTTAAGCATAAATTGATATCCATCATAAATACTCTTATTTTCATTAATTACATATTCTCTGTTGTAAGCAACATCTTTTATTTGTAACTTAACATCATTTAAATACTCTGGTATATCCAATCCAAAATACTGCAATGCATAAGCCGTCTCTTTATTAATATCCCCTAATCTTCTAGGTTCTGTATCTTCACCTAGTCTATTTTTTAAATAAGATAACCCAATAGCAGATGTTATAGAATCAGTATCTGGTTTCTTATGTCCAAAAATAAATGTTTTTCCCATCTGGTATCCCTTCTTTCTTGGAAAATTATACCATAGATATAACATAAAAAAAAGAGAATGTTTATTATTCCCCTAATAAAATATATAAATTTACGATTATTTTGGAAATTTAAAATAATCTATAAGCAATAAAAATAAGAATACAATAGCAGCTCTGAACTCATTTCCAAAACTATAACATCTCTCATATATAGCTGCAACATCATCAACAAAATCAACAATATATGTTTCAATATACTTAGAAGGTACCAAGGTAATAGGAAACATATGCTTCAAAATAATATCCTTTTGCTTATCATTTAAATCAAAATATTTACAAGCATTATCACAAGCAATCTGTGGGTGCTTAGTAAATCTTTTTAATAAGCTCATATCTTCTACTTCGTTAGTAAAAAAGTCATGCAAAACAGCGGCTTTAGTTACTAACTTGTAATCAAGACCTAAAAACTTAGTTACCTTATAAGAATAATAAGCTACTCTAACGCAATGATCAAGTCTAGTCATTCCATGATGCCTAATATTATTCAATTCTTGAAATTCACTTACATTAAGTACTGGCTCAATTATTTCAAAAAATTCTTCATTACCATATTTATTCATTAAATCATTCCTAACAAAACCTAATAAGATGGTACCATACAAATCATAAGATATCAATAATATAAAAAAACGATTTACACACAATTAGACAAGATCTTTTAAAATCTGATCTAATTCCATTGCTTCTTCATCCGATATCTCTGCTTTATTTTCGGTACTATCAAACCAAATAGGTGTGTCATTAACATGTTTAGGATTATATACATCTTTTTTATTAGATTTGTCACTATTAATCATCTTCTTAGTCTTTCTGTGCTCTTTCTCAGTAATTTTCATTGCCTCTTCAACCGTTTCAATATTAAGTCTCTTCCACTGTCCAGCAATAGTTTCCACATAACTTTTTTTCAACTGTTCATTATTTATTTTTAACACATAAGCTATCAATACATTAACTACACCAGGATTAAATTTTTGTTCAATCAATAAATTTTCAATAAGTCTCTTATCCCTAGCCGTTGGTTCTGCACCCTTATATTTTGCCTTTAAAAACTGATAAGGAGTCAAATTTTCAAAAGCATAGACAAGCCTTCCCCATTTACTATTATCACCGTCTGGATTTTTTAAGAAAGATGGTTGCTTATTATAAATTAAAGTTGGCAAATTGCCATTATTTTCAAATTGATAATAATCTCTACAGCTCTTTCTTAACTTTGTTTTATCAATCAAACCTTTTTCGTTAATAGCATCTCTAACAAGATTTTGCATATCGAGAGTTTTTAAATTATATGTAAAGCTCAAAGAATTAATTAATTCTTTTATTTCATCATTAAAACAATTCTTATTTAAATTAGATTCAGGTATAGAACTTATTAATAAGTTAAAATCTATTCCTTTATTTAAAATAATATTATTTGAATCTCTTTTAGTTATATCATCTTCCAAATTTAAAACATTTCCTCTAACAGAAACAAAAACCTCATCAAATGAAGCAGTTATATCCTCATAATCTTTTAAATTTATTTTAGGAATTTTATAAAAGCTAAGTAATTTATCATATTCCTTTTTACCTAGATTATTAAATAAAACAACATTCAATATAGGATGATTAAAAAAGTCATTGGCACTCATTGGAGAATACACTAAATAAACATAGCTATTTACAGAATCCTTTTTTATATAAGTTTTTAATAAACCAACAGCTTCTAACTTTTCTCTAGCAATGAAAATATCTTTAAGATTCAACTGCATAGTTGACATAAGATGATGATGAGTCAATTCATCACTCATTACTTGGAGTTTATCTAAATCATTTAATAAAGTCAGATACAAGGAAACTGCTGTAAAACCTATGATTGGTTGATATAACATACTAATAAGTTTCAATTCACTATCATTAATTACAGTTTTATTAATAACAGTATAAGTATCAGCTGGTAAAATAGTAAAATTACTCATCAAAATCACCTCCTATATACTAACTCATAGGTTAAAAAAAAGAAAGATAAACTTTCTCAATTTAAAAACAAATTAAATAAAATAGAAAAATCTATTCTCACAAAAAATATAAATAATAATGAAATTACTAAAAATGGTCCAAAAGGAATTATGCTTTCTCCTTTTGTTTTCATAACTAAAAGTGAAACAGGTAATGCGATAATACTACTTAAGAATATGGAGAACAAGCCCATAACAGGGCCGAGAATTAGACCAAAAGTAAACATCATCTTAACGTCTCCACCGCCTAAGCTCTCTTTTTTTAGAAAAACATTACCAATAATCATTACTAAATACATAATACCAAATAAGAATAGACCACTAGCTGTATGTGTCAGCATACCAACAATTCCTTCCTTAAATAAGAAAAGAAGAAGTAAATAAATATTGATTATTAATAAAACCTCATCAGAAATTATATAATAAGTAAAATCACTAACAATTACAATCATCAATAAGGCTGTTATACCAATAGCGACAAATGTTTCAATTGACATACCAAAAGCTACATAACTTAAAGTAAAAAGTAGCCCTGTAAATAATTCATTTGATATTTCTAATGTATTAAGTCTAACATTACACATTGAACATCTACCACTACATGCAAAATATGATAAGAGAGGTATTCTTTCATACCAAGGGTAGTAGTAACCACAATTTGGGCAAATTTCATTACTAAAAATGCTTTCATTATTAGGAAGACGTCTACCTATTTTATTAAACAAATCACCAAATATTATTCCCACTCCAAAGAATATAAACATTAATAATAAGCTCATCATAATCACCTATTGAACTGCAGAATAAATTGCAAACATTGGCTGTACTATTGATATCAATATAACACCAACTACTCCAGCCAAAAATACAATAAGGATTGGTTCAATTAAACTCTTCATCTGGTCAATAATACTCTTATGCAACATCTGAAAGTGGGTAGCAACTTTTTCCATCATAGCCCCTAACTGTCCAGTAGACTCTCCAGTTACAATCATTTCATATGCAACAACAGGAATTGCCCACTCACCTCTAAAAGCACTAGATATAGTATCTCCTTTACCTAGATTAACTAAAGTCTTATTAATAATCCTAATATATATTTCATTAGTAGTAATTTTAGATAAAATCTCCATCGAATCTGTAATAAATACACCATGATTAAGTAACGAAGCAAAAGTTTTTGTAAAATTAGCTATTTCATTATAAATAATAATATTACCAAATACAGGGACATGCATAGCCACAGTCTGTACAAAAACTCTAAACGATTTTATTTTCTTAAATGAATATATAAAAGCACCAACAAATACACCTACCCCAAGTATTAAAAACAAATAATTGGTCTTAATAAAATTAGAAATACTTAATATCGCTTGAGTTAGTGGCGGCAAAGAAGCACCGTTTTCTGCAAACATACTAGAAAATTGTGGAACTAAATACGTTAGCATAAATATCAAAACACAAAGAGCTAAAGACAAAACAACAATCGGATATGTCATAGCACTCTTCATCTGCTTTTTAGTATTATCCATGGAAGTATAATACTCTGCCATATCATCCAGAATAGATGCCAAATCACCCGTCATTTCAGCAGTCTTAACCATGTTTATTAATAACTTTGGGAAAACGTTTCCTTGGGCACTTAAAGCACTTGAAAAACTTTCTCCTTTTAATAACTCATAAACAATTTGTGTAAAATCTTTTTTTAATTCTTTTTTATTACTCTGCTTAGCAAGAATTTTCATCGAATCTACTAGTGGTATACCAGCTCTAATATACGTAGATAACTGAGTTAAGGCAAAAGACAAATCACCGGCTTTAATACCAACACCAATCTTGATATCTATATCACCCTTTGGTCTAGGTTTAACTTCTAATATCTCATATCCTAATTGCTTAACAAAACTTTCTGCATCTACCAGCGATTCAGCTTCAATTGTACCAGTTTCCTTTTTTCCAACACCATTTATATAAACATATTTGAAACCAGTCAAAGGAATCCTTGCCTTTTCTTGCGGCAAACCAACATTGGTTACAGCTGGAGCCATATTATTAGGATCCATTACAGCAGCATTAGAAACCGGTTGTTGATTAACCTGTCCACCAGCATATACCTGATTATTAGAAACTGCACCATTATTTACTTCACCCATATCATCAACTCCTATTGATACATCCATAATCTCTTACAACTTTTTGGATAGCCTAAGATAGCACTATTATCCTATCTAATTGTAACATACCAAAAATGATTTTAAAATAAATAAATTAACTTTTTAAAAGCGTTTACATAGAATAATATAAAGAGGTGTTTTTTATGTATCCAGGTGCTTATGTTAGACCGAGCTTATTTACCGTCTTAAAAAATATTGGATGGAGCAATATACTAGACGGTACACAAAAGACTTTAGGCGTAATCAATCAAGCCATTCCAATTGTTTACCAAGTAAAACCAGTTGTATCCAACATGCGAAGTATTTTTAAAATAGCTAATGCTATAAATTCAAATGACAAAATTAGCCCCCAAGAGCAAAAGATAACAACTAAAACAAATAGTCCAGTATTTTATATGTAAATAATTTTACAAAAAAAGCGTTATTTAGTAACGTTTTTTTTATCATTATATTTTTCTAAAAATTCTTTTTTATAATCCAAAAATCTATTTTCTTTTATAGCTTCTCGTATTTCTTCTACCATTTTCACTAGAAAACGAATGTTATGTATTGACAGTAATCTTCCACCAAGCATTTCATCCGTTGTCACTAAATGCCTTATATAAGCACGTGAGTAATTTTGGCAACTATAACAATCACAATCTGTTTCAATTGGATTTAAATCCATCTTAAATTTAGCATTATTAAAATTAATCTTCCCATGACGAGTAAAAGCTTGCCCATGTCTTGCTATACGTGTAGGTAAAACACAATCGAAAATATCAACGCCACGCTCAACACCCTCCAAGATATCAGCAGGCTCTCCAACACCCATTAAGTATCTTACTTTATCTTCTGGCAGATATGGTACAGAATAATCAATGGCTTTATACATATCCTCCTTAGATTCCCCGTCATTAGCAACGCCACCGATACTATAACCATCAAAATTCATTTTAACAGTTTCTATTGCTGAGAATTTTCGTAAATCTTCGTGTGGTCCTCCTTGAACAATACCAAAAAGTGATTGATTTGGATTATTATGAACCTTTTTTCCCCTTTCAGCCCATCTCAAGGTGCGCTCAACACTGTTCTTTAGATAATTATAATCTGCACTAGCTGGAGGGCATTCGTCAAAGCTCATAGCAATATCACTATCTAATTTATTTTGAATTTCAATAGATTTTTCAGGAGTTAAAAACATCTTAGTTCCATCAATGTGACTTTTAAAATAAACCCCTTCTTCAGTAATATCTTTCTTTTTATTTTTTGCAAGAGAAAAGACTTGAAAACCACCACTATCAGTAAGAATTGGTCCATTATAATTCATAAAGCGATGTAAACCACCACAGTAATTGATTAAATCTTCACCTGGTCTTAACCACAAATGATATGTGTTAGCTAAAATGATTCCACAATTCATTTGCTTTAATTCATCTGGAGTCAATGATTTTACTGTAGCTTTTGTGCCCACCGGCATAAACATTGGAGTCTCAAAAGTACCATAATTAGTTTCAATAGTACCATATCTAGCTCTCCCATCCTTTTTTAATAAATTATACTTCACTTTCATAAAATCACCTTTCCTACCTTATTTTATAAACATAGCATCACCAAAAGAGAAAAATCTATATTTATTAGTAACAGCTTCCTTATATGCATTTAAAATATTTTCTCTACCTGCTAAAGCACTAACTAACATAACCAAAGTAGATTTTGGCAAATGAAAATTAGTAATCAAACAATCAATTCCCTTAAATTTATATCCTGGATATATAAAGATATTAGTCCAACCAGAGCATTCTACAAAGCTATCATTTTTACTCATAATAGTTTCGAGGGTCCTGGTTGTAGTAGTACCAACAGCAATTATTCTATGACCGTTCTTTTTAGTTTTATTAAGTAAATCAGCCGTATCTTTTTTCATGGAATAATACTCACTATGCATTTCATGTTTCTCTATATTACTAACAGAAACAGGTCTAAATGTACCTAGACCAACATGCAAAGTGATGTATGTTATATTAACACCTTTATTTTTTACTTCTTCTAGCAATTCCTTAGTAAAATGAAGTCCCGCTGTTGGTGCTGCTGCACTACCAACTTCTTTAGCATAAACCGTCTGATATCTTGTTTGATCTTCTAATTTTTCGTGAATATATGGTGGTAATGGCATAGTTCCCAACTCATCTAGTACTTCCATTAATATACCAGAATAAAGTAATCTAAAATGGCGAATACCTCCATCTTTTTCAGCAATACATTCTGCCTTTAATTTACCATTTCCAAAGGAAACCACTGTTCCAACTTTTATTCGTCTTGCTGGTTTAACTAAGCACTCCCAATTATCTTCACAAATGCTTTTCAACAACAAAATTTCTATAACTGCTCCGGTAGAAACCTTTTCACCTATAAGTCTTGCTGGTAATACTTTAGTATCATTTAGGACCAATGTATCACCACTTTCTAGATAATCTATAATATTCCGAAAACTTTTATGTTCAACATTTCCATTTATCTTATCCAATACCATTAGCCTAGAAGAATCTCTTACCTTTAAAGGAGTTTGTGCAATTAACTCCTCTGGTAATTGATAATCAAAGTCATCCGTAGTCATAAAACACCTCAATTCAAAAGTAAAACACTGATAAGTTCAGTGTACCACGTCATTATACTACTTTTTTCTCATAATGCCAAGTAAATCGTAAGCTTTATCTGTCGTAACTCTTCCTCTACTCGTTCTTTTTATTAAACCCATTTGTAAAAGAAATGGCTCGCAAACATCCTCTAATGTCGTAACTTCTTCCCCTATCGATGAAGCAATAGCCTCTATTCCAACAGGCCCACCATTAAACTTATTAATAATAGCTAGCAAATATTCATGATCCGTATTATCTAAACCAAGATTATCAACTTTTAGTTTTTCTAAGGCATCCATCGTTATTTCAAGATTAACAATACCATCATTTTTTACTAAAGCAAAATCTCGTACTCTCTTAAAAAGTCGATTAGCAATACGTGGCGTGCCTCGACTCCTTTTAGCAAGCTCAAAAGCTGCATCATCATCTATTTTCACATTAAGAACCCGAGCTGTTCTTTTAACAATTTCTTCTAATTCAGGTACTGTATAATACTGTAATTTTGATACAATACCAAATCTATCTCTTAAAGGGCTAGACAAATCACCAGCACGAGTAGTAGCGCCTACTAAAGTAAACGGAGGTAAATCGATACGAATATTTCTACTATTGTTTTCATTACCCACTATAATGTCCAGTGAAAAATCCTCCATAGCTGGATACAATATTTCTTCTATATATCGTGGCATCCTATGAATCTCATCAATAAATAAAACATCGCCTGGCTCTAGAGATGATAAAATCGCTGCAAGATCACCACTTTTCTCAATACTAGGTCCACTAGCAGTTTTTATATTTGTTCCCATCTCATGCGCTATAATGAATGCCAAAGTAGTCTTTCCCAATCCTGGTGGTCCATATAAAAGTACGTGATCGAGAGCCTCATTACGCATTTTAGCCGCTTTGACAAACACTTTAATATTTTCTTTTACATCACTTTGACCTATATACTCTTCAATAGATTCTGGTCTAATTGTATTATCTATCTCCTTATCATCAAATAAAGAATAATTTTTTACAACACTCTCATCTTTCATTTAATATCCCCTTTATCTAAGTAGTAATTTTAACGCATCTTTTACTTGCTCTTCTAGCTTTAATGAAGTATCAACTTTAGCTAATACTGGTACAATTTCTTTTTCTTTATATCCAAGACCAATTAATACCTCTTTCAAATCATTTTCAACTTCAATTTGATTATCACTTATACCAACACCAATAAACTCCAATTTACCTTTAAGATCTAATATGATTTGCTTTGCTAGTTTATCTCCAATCTTAGGAAATTTTTTTAAATACAAAACATTTTCTCTTTCAATAGCATCCATAATTCCCTGAGTAGATCCAGTTGATAAAAATGGTAATGCCATCTTGCAACCTAATCCCTTAACACTAATTAACTTCAAAAACAAATCCTTTTCTTCTTGTAATTTAAACCCATACAATAAGTGACCATCCTCTTGAATCTGCTGATATATATATACTTTATAATTTTGACCCACTTCAAATGCATATGGATTAGAAACATATATCAAATATCCAATATCGCAACACTCCAACACTATAGAATTTGACTTTATAGCAGTTACTTTACCTTTAATATAATCATACATATAATACTCACTCCAATAACATTATATAATAAAATATAAACAAAAAAAAGATTATCGAACAATCTTTCTATATTTTTATTTTTATAACCTTAGGCAATTCATCAAAATCTGAATACTCAGACATATCAATTTCACCCTTCATATATTTATTTTTAACGGCATTAAATTCTTCAAATATAAATGGTAATTTTCTGACTTTCATATATAATAAAATATTATTTACATCATTTTCGTCAAAAACTCCATGACTGGTAGTAATAACTGCCCTAGAATATAGGTGTCTTAATTGTCTTTCTGTCACATCTTCATACCCAGTAATAGCGTTATCACGCATATAATCCATAATAAGCTGGCTATCTTCCGGCATAACAGCCCTTGTGAATACTTCAACTTGTCTCGGAAAATTTCCAGCTACAAACTCAACATTCGGATTAATTTCTCTGTATATATTAAAATCTTTTTTTCGTCCATTACTATATTTAAAAGGAAGCAACCTCCAAAATTCCACTACATCAAATACCGTACCATCAGAAAGTTTACCTGTTCGTATTCCATTAGCTATATCTTTAAGATTCGCAACACATCTATAATATTTTGCATATCTATTTTCTTTTCTAAAAGATTCATATTTTTCAAAAAGACTTGGTTCCAACTCAGCCACAACTTTCAAACAATACTTAAAAGTTTGTTCATCAATTCCTAAATCATCATATAAAAGATTAATATCTTCTTTAAAATTTCCTTCTAAATAATGTGTAACAACAAATTTAGCATATTTAAAACTATTAAAATAATCCTCGTACTTTATAACATACTTAACGCTATCTAATACACCATTTTCTTGGTAATGCATGAGTTTAGAATATATTTCACTAAATCTAGAAATATAGCCATCAAATCTAGGATCTTCTTGTCCATATTTGTTAATTATAGAATAAGCCATTCTAAACTTTTCTGGGCTATCATAGATTTTAGCAATTTCATATGCCTTTTCATATTCACACATATCGGAATCTAAAATATCTACTATTGTTTTCAATCTTGCTAATCTCTCCTTAACAACTGTTTCTTCCATCCTATATAAAAAAACTTTATTTTTAGCCTTAGCTGTAACCATAATTATTCCCCTCCCGTTTCAAAAACAATAAGTATTTTAATATAAAACACCTAAAAAGTAAACAAAAAAACAATCGCCAATGATTGTTTTTACTTATTCTTAAAATTTCTTAAAATCTCTTTAATTAGATGATCAGCAAGTTTCTGTTCTTCAGGAGTTAAATCTTGTAACTCATCATCAACTAGTGGATTAATTTTACTTACATATACTTGAATATCAGGTTTAGATACATCATCAGTATATCCTATCCACGTAGAATCACTAGCCTCATCATCATATGTAAATAAAACCATATATTCTTTCTTAACCCCATACTCATCTACTGCCTCTAATTTTGTATCATCCATGTTTTCTATTTTTACCACTTTGCTACCTCCCATCTTACCTTCTTATACAATTATATTAAAAATAAGATAAATTTTCAACTAAATTAATCGACCAATATTATCATCTTGAAATTTCCTCTTACTTTTTTCGAAATAATTTTTTTATATAGCGCTTTGCTTGATCCAATCTCCCCAATATATTTTCTTTTAATTTTGGTATCAATGTAGGCAAAACAAAGATAGCAATCCAAATGCTAAAAAAATAATTTCCTTTTCTTAAATCATTTATAGTTACAAATAATAAAATAACAGCAATTACCACTAGGAAAGTTATAATAAGTAAATTTACTATGTTATTAAATTGATTTTTACTATCAAAATCAAACTTCATTGTTGATAAATAACCATCCGCTTTCTCTTTAAAATGAGAAAAGCTATCAAGAATATCATCGTCAGTTAAATTTTCTATGCTATACTCTTTATCACGTAAAAGGATTTTTTTAGCTTCTAGAATAGTAACATCAACATTAGCAAAATCTACATAATCTTCTCTATCAAAACTACACTTAAATTCTTCTCCCAACATTTTTATAATTCTATTTCTACACTTATTAGATATAAATTTTGATTCATTTAAATATGTTTTTATTTCATTATTCATATCATCAAATTTCATAAAATCATTCCTTCCAAAATAAAAAATAGGTTATGTTCTATATCATCAATCCTATTTTACACCAACACTAATAGAAAAATAAATATATTTTTTCTCAATACAAAAAAAACTATTAAAAAAATAGTCTTTAGTCCTCTTTCAAATTATAATATACGTCTTGAACATCATCAAGATCTTCTAATGTATCTACCAAATTATGAACTT
>CADCQR010000064.1 GCA_902803685.1 uncultured Erysipelotrichaceae bacterium | reverse complement strand
TGACTAATTGAGGTTTTTATGATACTTTTTATATGACACGCAAAGTGTTTTTATTTTGAATTAATTCAGAAAAGGTGATTTATATGTCAAAAGCAAAAGCTGTAAACAAAAAAAATAATGATAATAAGAAGAAAGAAAATATAATATTTAAAATGAAGATGTTTGTTAGAGGAGTAAAAAGTGAATTTGTAAAAGTGCACTGGACTAAGAAAAAAGATTTAATAAAGTACTCTATTGCAACAATTTTCTTTTTAGTATTTTCTGCAACTTTCTTTTATCTAATTGATATATTATTTGCAGTCATCCAATCATTATTTTAGAAAGGAAGATAAAAATGGAAAAGCAATGGTTTGTAGTTAATACATATTCAGGACATGAAAATAAAGTTAAAGAAAAACTAGAAATGAGAGCCGAATCAATGGATATGAAGAACAACATCTTTAGGGTTGTTGTTCCAGAGGAAAAAATAGTTGAAGTTAAAGATGGCGTAACAAAAGAAAAAATAAAGAAGATGTTCCCTGGATATATACTAGTTGAAATGGTAATGACCGACGAAGCTTGGTACGTCGTTCGTAACACCCCGGGAGTAACTGGTTTTATTGGGTCTAGCGGAAAAGGTGCAAAACCAACACCTTTGCAACCGGCAGAAGTAGACAAAATTTTAAATGGTATGGGAATTAGTCGTATGGATATTGATACGGAATTAACAGCAGGAGCTACAGTAAAAATAATTGATGGTCCATTCAACGGAATGTTTGGTAAAGTGGATACACTTGATACAACAAACCAAAAAGTTACACTATTAGTCGACTTATTTGGCCAAGAAACATCCGTAGAAGTAGAATTAAATCAAATTGAAAGCGCTAACTAAATATTAAAAAATCAAGATTTTGATGTTTAATCTTGATTTTTTTATGCAAGGATATTAAAAAAATACAAAGTATTTTAATATGAAACATATAAAAGTAAAAATTAATATTAACACAATAAATATTGTCGGGTATATCAATACATTTAGGAATGCAGCTTCTCCAATTTCGGAAGTTGCCTTTTCTAGGGCTTTTATTTCTCTTTCAACCCTACTAGTATCATATTCAATAAAATAAACAGATGCCCCTCTCATAATTACACCTCTATAATAAGGTATATCGCTCTGAGGCAAAAAGATGCAAAAGGCATCAAAATTGTCACGTATAAAATCTGGTGGAGTTGTTAAAGGAAATTTAGAATACAGCAAAATCTGAAGAACACTTGAATTAAAAATATCTTCTTTTATAAGCTCAGACTTAAATCGATAATCGTTTTCTGGAAGTCTTAGTAAGGTACTAAAGATAATGTTAATGTTACCAACCGAATCATCTAATATCGTTATTTCATCAGGATCAAAAGACTTAATAAAACAACCATTTTCATGAGCATACTTCATAGTCTTATCTATATTAATAAATAGTTCTCTCACATCATCTTCACTATGCTTATCTTTAAACCAAGACTTAACAGTTACTCCATCTTTAGCTTTTTGATCCAAAGGATGAGATTGTAGTACCATATATCAACACTCCCTATCATATAAATAATTTTAAAACAAAATATAAAAAAAGACAATTCAAATTATCTTTTAATATTAGTTAATTATTTTTCAAGCCACACAATTAATATATTTCAAGATTAAATAGTCTCCAAATAATAGATTTATAACAGAAAATATTGACCTTAGAGCATAATACTTTTAATTACGTTAAAGCTTAGCATCCTTTAATATTTTCTTTATCATAGATATTCTTCCATCAACAGTAGAAAATGCCAAATCTAGCAACTTTGATATTTCCTTATAAGAAAAACCATTATAGCGCAATTCATATACAATACTTAATTTGAAATTCAATAAATTTTTACTTTCAAAAAAACGTTCATTTTCCTCTAAAATGTTTTCATCATAATATCCAACACAATAATCTACACTTTCTTCACAAACGCTAAAATTCAACGGATAATTCTTTAGATTATTATAATTTCTGCAATACGTTTTTAAATTATTTTCAATACATAGTTTAGCATAGCTAGGAAACAAAGAAATATCATCATTAAAGCTTTTTAAAGCGTTAACAAATCCAATTTGAGATTCCTGATACAAATCCTCAAAAGAGACACCTATATATCGATACTTTTGAAAATAAAATGTTGCACTATGTAGCAACAAATTATTATATTTTTTTAGTAATTGACAAAAGGCTTCATCGTCACCTTGACTAATATAATAAATCAATTCATAATCATTATCTTTATTTAAATTCAAAATATCCTACTTTCTATTACGGATAATTTCATAAATCATAATGCCAGCTGCCACAGAAGCATTCAAACTGTTCGTCATACCATACATTGGTATTTTTACCACAAAATCACAAGATTTTTCTACCAGTCTTGAAATCCCACTATTTTCATTTCCTATAACTAAAGCTATTTTTCCATCATAATTTACAGTCCTATAATCACACTCACAATCTAATGATGTTCCAACTATCCAAAAGCCATTAGCTTTTAGCTGATTTATAGCATTAACAATATTTGAAACACTAACAATATCTACGTTATCCAAAGTACCAACACTGGTTTTCATAACAGTCGAATTTATCTGAACTTGTCTATCTTTCGGTATTAGAATAGCATCAACACCAGCAGCTTCACAAGTCCTAATAATTGCTCCGAGATTATGCGGGTCTTCTAGATGATCTAAAATAACAAAAAAGCGTGGATTATTCCTCATTATTTCTGGCAGCTGTTTATATTTATAATCCGGAATATCTAAGATTATACCTTGATGATTACCATTAGACAAATTATCCATTTTGTTTTTTGTTAAAAAACTAATATCAAATTTCCCATTTTCAAGTAAAGAATTTATTTCTTTATCATCGAAGTTTTCTTGTAAAATAACTTTTCTTACCTTTTTATTTTTTTTTAAAATATCTTTCGCAACATTTCTACCATAAACTAACATACTTTTTCTCCAACAATATATTCCATAATTGCTACAATTCTCTCACTATTAGATATTAAATCCAAATAACCAATCAAACCTTCTAAGCCAGTAGCCCACTTATAAGTAACAATATCACAATTTTTAGGATGCCCATGATTCTTATTATTTCGTATTCTATTAACAACTGAAATTTCATCTTCACTCAAAAACTTGCTAGCAATCATCTGCTTGACAAATTTAGCTTGTGCCATAGCACTAACATAATTTATTGCAGCTTTCTGTAGCTCATTAACAGAAGCATATCCTTTGAACACTAAATAATGGCGTATATAGTTTTCATATATACTATCACCTATATAAGCTAAAACCAAACTATTAATCTGATTAACTTGCATAAAAACTCCTAATTATCTATTTCGTAATTTGTACCACTACGAGTATCTATAAGTCTTACACCTTTTTCTTTCAACTCATCCCGTATACTATCAGCCAACGCATAATTGCCGGCCTTTTTAGCTAAATTTCTTTCGTCTATCTTATTATTTATAAATTCAAGCAATTCCCCATCTATTATCTTGTCTTTCCTAATAAGATTTAATGACAAAACATTATCAAAATCACCCAATAATTCAAGCTTAGTCTTACCATTCAAACTATCATCTTTTAAAATATCATAAACAATAGTTAAAGCATTAGACGTATTCAAATCCTCACTAATTTCTGCAATAAAGTGCTTTTTATATGTTTCAAAAGCCTCAACTTGCAAATCACCATCATTTTTAATTGAAGAAATACGCCTATATAATTTATCTAAAATATTTTGAGCTTGATCCAAAGCATCATAAGAAAACAAAAGTTGCTTTCTATAATGAGAATTCAAAACCATTAGTCTAAATGCCAAAGGATTATATCCTTTTTCCTCTAATGATGTTACACGCAAGATATCACCCTTGGACTTACTCATTTTTCCGGACTCATCAATCAAATGCTCATTATGAAACCAATAATTACACCATTTATGGCCCAAAAAAGCTTCGGATTGAGCAATTTCATTAGTATGATGCGGAAAAATATTATCTACACCGCCAGCGTGAATATCTAAATACTCACCAAGATATTTTATAGCTATACCAGTACATTCAATATGCCACCCTGGATATCCACGTCCCCATGGAGAATCCCATAACATCTCGTGATTTTCAAATTTGCTGACAGTAAACCATAACGCAAAGTCTGCTTGATTTTTCTTCTTATCGTCATATTCAACACTTTCGCGCGCGCCAACAACCATATCATCTTCTGAATTATTTGTTAATGAATAATAGTTTTTTACCATTGAAATATCAAAGTAAATATTTCCCTCAGAAATATAAGCATATTGATCTTTTAACAATTTTTCTATAATTTCTATATAAAAATCAACATTCTGAGTAGCAGGAGAAATAATCTTTGGCATAGCACAATTCACTTTTCTATAATCTTCGAAGAAAGCATCTGTATAATATTTTGCAATATCATAAGCAGATTTACCTTCTCTCTTTCGTGCAACTTCCATTTTATCCTCACCAGAATCAGAATCACTTGTTAAATGTCCAACATCAGTTATATTCATAGCACGTTGCACATCATAACCTAAATATTTAAGTGTTTTCTCTAAAATATCATGACCAATATAATTCCTTATATTTCCAATATGAGCATAATGATAAACTGTAGGTCCACAAGTATAAAGTTTCACAATATTACCATCATGCGGAACAAAATCTTCTATTTTCCTTGTTAAACTGTTATATAATCTCATAAAATCACCTGTAAAGAGTATAACATAAATAAAATAAAATAAAAATAAAAAGATGATTCACATCATCTTCAATTATTTATAAAATACCTTATATGAATAGTAAAATAGTAAATATTATCAAAGCCACAACAACTAGTTCAAGCAACAATTTCCAAATACTCTTGAACCACTCTTTGTACGTTACATTCAAATAAGATAAAGTAGTCATTAACACAACACTAGTAGGCGCAAACAACATTGTAATTCCATAAATAGATTGATATATTACACCGATAATTGGATAAACATCTTGATCTGTAACCACGCTAATTAAATATGGTACTGATGCCTGGAATGCATAAACAGAATCAACATTAAGAACACTAGACAACATGGCAATAATAGATGTAGTAACTATATTTAATTTTGTACCCTTTCCTAATAACCACTTATAAATAGTTAACTGGAATGGATGATAAGTACTTATTATTAATACTACATATATTAACAAAGACACAACAGCAGGTCCCATTGCTTTTTTGGCACCAGCAACAAAGCCATCAATAACATCATCAAATTTAACACGGTAAATATAAGATAGTAGTAATGCAATAAGTATTATCGGCAATATCATATCAGCAACCATCCATTCACCAAACGTATTAAATCCACCTAAAAGTTTGCCAAATAATTCAAAACCAAATACCTTAAAGCCTTTAACAGCAGTTGATGCATCGCTCATTACCTTCAATCCAAAAGAATTCTCCCAAGGTATAAAAGCTAATACCATTATTACAAACAAAATAGCAAAACCTATTATTAGAGGTAATTTTGATTTAGATCCCTTATTCATCTGTGGAACTAAATAACTGTCATCATTATCGTCTTTATCGATAATAACATCATCATATAAAGCAGCAGCTTTATTATTGCTTTTTGATTTTTTTGTTGTCTTCTTTGCCGTGGTTGCCTTACTAGTTTTTTGTGATTTTTTACCAACAACCTTTGAAGAAGAAGTTTTCTTCACTTCTTTCTTTACTGGTTCTTCGTCATCTGATTCAACTACATCAACAACTTTGCTTTCTGAATTTTTCACACCATCATCGGGTGAAACTAATTCAACTAAATTATTACTTTTTTTAATATACATAACAATATTGAATAACAACAATGCAACGCCAACAATTAATAAAGCAAACTTTAATGCAATATTATCTTTAATAGAAGTTCCCAAATATGAATCTAAAATATACGTATTATTATATGCATAAGTTGACCCTATCATACCAACCATAGTAGAACCTACTAAAGTTAATGCAACAACAATCTTATCATATCCCATCAATAAGATTAATGAAGCTACAAAAGGGAAAAATAAAAATAATCCTAATTGAAGCCCACAAATTGATGTCAAAAGTGCAAACAATATTACAATAACAGCAATACTAAGAACAGCTTTTTTCTTTAATTTGTTAGCGAGACCTTCCAACAAACTACGATACGCTGGAATCTTATACAAAATTCCATAAAATCCACCAATCACTATAAGATATAATGAAATATATCCAAAATAAGAAAGTGACGTTAATGGATAACTAAACAGGTCAAATAACCCCATCTGAACTCTTCCTTGATCAACAAATTCATATTGATAACTTGCCGATTTTAAAATCCATGTAAAAACAAAACAAGTCATTATTGTGATAAGGATAACCTTAAATATATTATGTTTTTTCATAATTAACCTCCCACTATAATTATAACTACTACAAATTTAATTTACAAGCATTAGCCTATATTTTATCTGAAATTTTAATGAAAAAGAAGTTAGTCTAAACTTCTTTTTCATCATTTATAGGACGCATCAAAGGAAATAATATTCCATCTTTTATATTAGGAGAGTTAGTTAATAATTGAACAATCCTATCAATTCCCATTCCCCAACCACTAATTGGAGGCATACCACATTCCATGGCTGAAATATAGTCATAATCCATTGGCATTGCTTCATCATCACCACCAGCTTTTAATTTGGCTTGCTCTAATAATCGTCTTTCCTGTTCCTGTGGATCAACAAGTTCTGAGTAACCATTAATAATTTCAGCACCATTTATAACCAATTGGAATCTATCTGTAATCTCTGGATTATCATCATTAGCACGTGCTAATGGACTCAACTCAATTGGATGTTCAGTCAAAAACAATGGATTAATTACATTAACCCTAGCAACTTTCTTATATAATTGATCAACTAAATTGCCATAACCTAAATTTTCAAGCGGAGTATCAGAATCTATTTCCAACTTATCATCCAAAATTTTCTTCAAAAGTTTTTCTTTCGTATCATAAACTTTCAAATCAATATCACTATATCTTAATAATAAATCTCTAAAACTTACAACTTCCCATTCTCCACTTAAATCGACTTCTTTATCTCCAACAGAAATATTAAGCGTACCAAATAATTTGTAAATTACTTCTTGTAGCATCTCACGCAAAAACTTCATATTATCCTTATAATTATAATAAGCACAATATCCCTCTATCATAGTAAAGTCTTGCAAATGAGTAGCATCGATACCTTCATTTCTAAAGCACCTTGCTATTTCAAAAACCTTTGTAAATCCACCAACTATAGCTCTTTTCAAATATGTCTCTGGTGCTATTCTTAAAAACAAATCTATATCTAAAGCATTATGATGAGTAATGAATGGCTTAGCCAAAGCGCCACTAGCTTTATTATTTAAAATCGGAGTTTCAACTTCCAAATATCCTTTTTTATCAAGATAATTTCTTAACTCACGAATAAATCTACTTCTAAATATAAATTTCATTTTACTTTCATCATTCGTTATTAAATCAATATATCTCTCTCTGTATATTTTCTCTATATCTTCGACTCCATGGAATTTTTCTGGTAATGGCTTCAATGCTTTTCCTAAAAATGTAATTTTACTAGCACGTACTGTCTTTTCACCTGTATGAGTAGTAAAAATCTCCCCACTTACACCTATAAAATCTCCAATATCAAAATCAGACTTAAATTTCTGATAAGCTTCATCACCAATCATGTCTACTTTAACAGAAATTTGAATTTTGCCGCTTATATCACCTATAGTTAAAAAACTCATTTTTCCCATTTTTCTCATTAAGATAATCCTACCAGCAATGTTTACATTATTAGTACCATCTTCAAGTTTTGCAGCATCACATAATTCATAATTTACTTCAAACCTATCTGGATACGGATTGCTGATTTTAGACAATTTCTCTCTTCTTACTAATTCTTGTTCACTAAAATTTCTCATACTAACTCTCCTTAAATATTTACTACACGTGTTTTAGTAATTTTATCATGCAAAGATATTTTTTCTTTCGAAAACATTACCATAAACAAACAAGTTATAAAAAATATATACTGCAATAATTCTAAAAAACCAACTACATAGAAATATGTCATTGAATCACTTATAAAAGAAATTACCGCAATAGTTATCATATTTAATAAAATTGAATTTATTAACAAACTACGAAAAATCATCTGATTCATCGTCAACTCACCACTATCAGAAACAACTTTAATTCGCAAAATTTTTTTCCCCAGTGTTTGCCCTTTATTATATAATTGAAAAACAATAAAATACAAAATACTTACAAAAACACTAAAAACGTTAACAATTCCGCTCTGCTTAGATGATTCGAGGGCAAGCACGCTATATTCCTTTAAATACGTGTCAAAGGTTATCTCCTGTTTTTGATATTTCTGTAATACTGATGTTAGTTCTTTATTTATTTTTTCCGTAGAAGTTTTGTTTATAAGAGGTGAACTTAACATTCCTGCTAAAACAGCAACTATAATCACATCAATTAAATAAGCAAAAAGTCTCTGTAAAAAAAGTGCATTTTTATTTTTTTTCATTGTATTTCTCCTTAAACTCTATTAATAAAGATCTAATTTCAGCAACTGAACTACATTTGTTAACAGATTGCTTCAATTCGGTTGACCCTTCAACCCCCCTAAAATACCAAGCAATATGATTTCTTATCTCCAAACAAGCAATTTTATCATTTTTTAATTCAAGCAAATAATTCAAGTGTTTTAAACAAATATCAATCTTGTCATCAACAGTAGTAGAAATAACATTCAAGCCTGATAAAACATTAATGGTATCTCGAATTAGCCAAGGATTACCTAATGCCCCGCGCCCAATCATAACAGCATCACATCCAGTCTGCTGAAGCATATCTACTGCATCCTCTGGCCGACGAATATCACCATTACCAATAACAGGTATATTAACAGCCGCTTTAACGCTTTTAATTATACTCCAATCTGCTTTTCCAGAATACCCTTGACTACGCGTCCTAGGATGAACACAAATGGCACTAGCGCCAGCACTTTCAATCATCTTTGCTATCTCTACAGCATTTATAGAATTACTGTCCCACCCACTTCTAATTTTTACAGTTACTGGAATAGGAACAGCTTCCACTACAGCCTTAACAATTTCATAGACCTTATTAGGATTTTTTAGGAGTGCAGAGCCCGCCTGAGCTCTAACAGCAACCTTTGGCACGGGACACCCCATATTAATATCTATAATGTCAGGATGCATATTTTGATATATATATTTAGCAGCTACAACAAATGAATCTAAATCACAGCCAAAAATCTGCTGTACTATTGGTCTTTCTTCATCTGTCATATACAACATATCTAAAGTCTTCTGATTACCATAAGATATAGCCTTGTCACTAACCATCTCTGCATATATAAGTCCACACCCCATTTCCTTACATATTCTTCTATACGCAGAATTACAAATTCCAGCCATAGGTGCTAAAACCACTTGATTATCAATAGTAATATCGCCTATTTTCCATTTCATAAATCACCAAATTACTTTTTCTTTTTTAACAAATCTCGAATTTCTTCCAACAAAATAACTTCATCACTCTTTTTAACTTCAGGAGTAGCATCTGATTCAACATTTTTAGCTACTTTTTTCTTACCAAGAGACATTATTGCATTAACAGATTTTAAAAGCATAAAAAGAACAAATGCCATTATTACAAAGTTTATAACAGAAGTTATAAAATCACCATATAAAATTTTTTGACCACCATATATTTTTATTGATCCTCCTACCTCAGCACCGCCAATTCCATTAATAAGGGGATTAATAAAGTCTTTAGTAAGTGCAGCCACTATATCGGAAAATGCACTTCCTATAATAACACCTACTGCCATATCCATAACATTTCCTCTTAAAATAAATTCTTTAAACTCATTAAAAAAACCGGTACTTTTTTTTCTTATTTCTTTTATTTTTTCTGAATCAACTATTTTATTAGCCATAACAACCTCTCCTTCACTGTTTTTATTATAATATTTTTTATAACAATTGCAAGAAAAAAGAATCAAACTAATCGCTTAATTCTTTTAATAATTCACCCTTAGACATATTTGAGTAATTAGCTATACCCTTTTCTTTAGCAATCTCTCTCAACTTTGTTATTGACATAGATTCGTAATTATCAGTTTCTTCTTCAGGCATCTTACCATTACTAACTAAATAATCAATCTGTTCTTTTGTTAAAGTCTCGTACTCCAACAATGTCTCAGCAATCAAATTTAGTAAATTTCTATTCTTTTTAATTATTTCCTTTGCTTTACTGTGACACTCATTAATTATTTTTCGCATTTCCATATCAATTTCATTAGCTACTTCATTCGAAAAATTATGAGATTTATTATAGTCTCTTCCTAAAAAGACACTACCTGTTTGTTGTTCAAATTGTAAAGGCCCTAAATCACTCATACCATATTCAGTGACCATACTTCTAACAATCTTAGTTGCCTTCTCGAAGTCATTATGTGCACCAGTTGTAATTTCTCCAAAAACAACTTCCTCAGCACTTCTACCACCTAACAAACCGATAACTTCTTCTAGCAAGTCTTTCTTTGTCGAACACATTTTCTCTTCCGTTGGAACCATCATATTATATCCACCAGCAGAGCCACGAGGTATAATAGTAACTTTTTGTACATCACTTGCATTGGCCAACTTCAAACCAATAACAGCATGACCAGCTTCATGATATGCAACTAATTTTCTATCATTTTCACTATACTTATGAGAAACTTTAGCAGGCCCCATCAAAACTCTATCTGTTGCTTCGTCAATTTCACTCATTGTAATTTTATTCTTATTTCTTCTTACCGCCAATAGTGCAGCCTCGTTTAACAGATTTTCCAAATCAGCTCCACTAAATCCTGGAGTTCTTTTAGCTAAATTAGCAAGAGTAATGCCATCAGCCAATTGCTTATTCCTAGCATGAACGGCAAGTATTTCTTCTCTACCTCTTACATCTGGCAAATTAACAGTCACTTGTCTATCAAAACGACCTGGTCTTAGAAGAGCAGGGTCCAAAACATCTGGTCTATTAGTTGCAGCAATAATTATTATACCTTCATTAGCACCAAAACCATCCATTTCAGTTAATAACTGATTCAAGGTTTGCTCTCTTTCATCATGTCCACCACCTAAACCGGTTCCTCTTTGGCGACCAACTGCATCAATTTCATCTATAAATATTAAACAAGGAGCATTTCTCTTTGCTTGTTGAAACATATCTCTTACACGACTTGCACCAACACCTACAAACAACTCTACGAAATCAGAACCACTAATAAAGTAAAATGGTACATCTGCTTCACCAGCTACTGCCTTTGCAAGTAAAGTTTTACCAGTTCCTGGAGGCCCAAACAATAAAACGCCCTTTGGAATTCTAGCACCTAATTTTTGAAACTTCTTAGGATTCTTTAGAAAATCTATTAATTCCTTTAACTCTTCTTTTTCTTCTTTTAAGCCTGCCACGTCATTAAATGTAACCTTATTATTATCAGGATTTAGCTTAGCTCTACTTTTACCAAAGTCTAAAGAACTCTTATTACCTGACAATTGCCTACTAAATAAGAACACAGCAGCACCAACAAATATAACCAACGGCAACACATTAACGGCAATTACCACCCAGGCTGATGACTCAGGATCAGACTTGACAACAATCTTAAGCTTGTTATTATCTCCAGCCTCAATAATCTTTTTCATAACATGTTCGCTAAAAGGCAAACGGGCAAAAAAAGTCTCATTTTCTTTATAACCTTTTAGTACACCACGTACTTCATATGTATATGCCCCACCTCTAGTAACAATTTCCACTTCAGTAACATTTTTTTTAGAAAGCTCATTCATGAATTCATCATATGTTAAAACATTGACATTTTTATTCATTACATTAACAAAATAAAATATAGCAACTATAACAAATGCAATAAACAAATATGGCAGAAGACCTTTCTTAACATTTTTTCTATCTATACTATTATTCATACATTCCTCCTTAACTGTATTTCAATATTATATCATAAATATCATCTTTGTTTTTGTCAAATATTGATTTTTTTATTCCGGGAATCCACACAATCTTTCCAACGGAATCAACAACAACAGGCCATGTATCTCGACTTGACAAAGATATTTTATTATCAATAAATATATCCTTCAGTTTTTTAGACTTATTCATACCCTTAACCAACATCTTGTCACCATCACATCTAGTTCTAACAATCAACGGTAAAACTATGTCTTTAGAATTTAAACGGCAAACACAGTTACTGTTACTGGACTCAGCATCTACCCTCTCTATAATGTGATTATTGGGAAGAGTAACACAGTTATCAAATTCAATTTCATAACTTCCTATTATATCAGCAACTCTGTGTAATTCCAATATATTATAACTTTTAACCGCAATCACACCATTAGGAAGATTAACAAAGCAATTAGATTTCTTACTAGAAACTATTTTTAATATCAAATTAATATGCCTGTCGTTAACCAAAATTAAATCATCACTATAATATAATTCAAGCAAATAATAAAGAACTTCTTTTTGCATAAATATATCTTCATTTAAAAATTGATCAATAATAATCTTATTATCTAAAATGGTTCTTTTAATAACCTTATTTCTTTCTCTTTCCAAATATCTATTAACATCATTTAATGTACTACTAAATTTTAAAAACTTTAAATGAACATTCTTATCCTCAGATTTCAAAAACGGTAAAATATATTTTCTATATCTATTTCTAGTATATTTATCCTTATCATTAGAATCATCTATATAATATTTTACGCCATTTTCTTTATCGTACTGCTCTAATTGATTTTTTGTAAATTCAATTAAAGGCCTTACGATTTTATAAGTCCCCATATCCACAACTTTTTTAAATCCACTATACCCTTTCAAATTAGAACCTCTAGCAATTCTCATCAATATAGTTTCTATTAAGTCATCTCCATGGTGCGCTGTCATAAGATAATTAGCACCATATTTTTCAACAACACTTTCAAAAAAGTTATATCTAATATTATGAGCTTCATTATGAAAATTATCATCACCATACTGCTCTATAACCATAGTTTCACACTCTATATTATTAAGTCGGCAATATTCTTTCATATACTCTGCTTCCTCAGAACTTTGCTCCCTCAAATTATGGTTTACATGTGCAACAATTAAAGCTAAATTATACTTTTTTCTAATTTTAATTAACATATCAATTAAAGCCATAGAATCAGGTCCAGTAGAACAACCAACGACAATAATATCATTTTTCATAAAAGTAAAACAATTATCAATTTTAATCACAGAAGTACCTCCCGTCAAACATATTATAACATACAAATACAGTAAAAAAGAGGAAATTTATTCATCCTCTGGCATCTTAATAACAAATTCACCATTTTTAGAAAACAAATATTTTTCTCTTGCATACCTTGCTATATACTCAGAATCTTGCAACTTTTTAGCATCTAATTCCAATTCCTTTTCCTTATCCTTCAAGGCAAGTAATTCATCTTCTAATTTTTTCTTCTCTTGATACTTTTCAATGATGAGAACCCAATATCTTGTCATTGTAAATATCATTGTAACAATAACTAACATTGAACCAAATCCTAAGAATACCATTCTTCTTCTCAACTTTTTCTTACTTGAAGAAACTTTAGTCATATTATCACCTGCCATGACAACATAATTATAAATTATTGTCATTAGTAATTCAATAAAAGTTTCCTACTTTAAAAGATATTTACAGTTAAATAGGCAATTAAGAAACCTATAAAAAAGAAAATAAACATATAGTAATTTAAATATAAATTATTCAACTTATAAAAAACAAAACAATAAATAGCAAAAAATATAAAATTATATAAAAAATCAGTTATCACATAAAATCTAAAACTTCTAATATATTTTTTATAATATTTAAATAAAACACAGTAAAAAAAGCCAAACAGAAAAGCTATTAATATAGTTAATAACTGAACATTTAATCCCATTATTTAAATAACCTACTAATTATACTATCATCTTTATCTTTTTTATGTGAATCTTCAGCATAAACTATACTATTAACTAAACCCTTAATAGAAACAATACCTTGTATAGTATCTAATTTTAGAAGCTCCAAATCCTCACCTTTTATTACCATGAATCCTAAAATTGTTTCAATTATAAATTGCTTATTATCAAAATTATCTACCTTTTTCACTCCAGAAACAACTAAATTTTTTCTTTCTAGTAACTGTATACTATGATTATAGTTACTCATTGTATTATCTTGCTTATCCATATTAAAAAATCAAAGAACTATTAGTTTTATGTAAGAGAGATTTTACAATAACAAACTAATCTTTCAAAATTCTTTCCATTATATTTCTCTCATAAATTATACTTCCAATAAAACATATGAACTTTAATTACAAAATATACCAAACAAAAAAAGAACAAATATGTTCCTTTTTCATAATACAAATTACTCTTCTTCGCTATCAGATACATCAGGAGCATTTTTATATGCCTCAAGAATAGCCTCTTCAAACATAGAACGAACTTCTGGATTTATAGGATGAGCGATGTCACGATAACTTCCAGTAGCAGTTTTACGACTAGGCATAGCAATGAACAAACCATTATCTCCTTCAATTATACGAATATCATGTACTGCGAAACTTTCATCTATTAAAACTGATGCAATCCCCTTCATCCGAGAACCATCTTTTTCAATCTTTCGTACGTTTACTGATGTTATTTTCATGTAATATTTCCTCCCTCTAAAGTATCTAATACTTTATACCTTCATTTTAATATATAAAAAAACAAAATGCAACATATATTTACACTCAAAAATTAAGAAATATCAATATACTAATCAACGATTTCAATATTACCAACTAATAAATCATTATAAGAAAAAGATTTTGTAATGTGATTATCAGAAACAATTGTAAATATAGCATTATATGAATTACTTATAATACCTTGAAATTTTTCCTCTTGATTTCTAGTACCCTTAAATACAAAATTATGTTTTGTACCAACTAATTTGCTAATTTTATTCTTTATACTATCAATCATCATCTTGGAAACCCCACATACATAGTACCATTAGTAATAATACCACCAATGCCATCACTACCATATTTTGTTTTATTAATTAAAGACATTAAATCTATACTCTTATTTCTGTCAGAAAATGCAAGAGCAACAGCAATAATAGCAGGATCCAAGGCATGTATATTTATCCTTTTTGGACTAGAAGCAAAATTAGCACCAGATTTGATTAATTCCTCATAATTAGACTGACATGCGCCGGCAATAACTATCAATTTATCCTGATTTTTTTCATATCTTCTAGCTTCTCTAACAGCTTCTATATAATTTGATGAATTTTGATAATCACTTCGATTGACCTTATTATAATATGCATCATGACCAGTCAATATTAAAATATCAGGATGAAATTTTTCCAATAAACTTTGAACTTTTATACGCATCTCTGGTTCTGGCAAATAAAATCCATTAGCCTTTACATTCATTTTTTTATAAAATTTCATACATCTTGCTAAATATTCTTCATCTCCATCAATATGTAAAATACTTCCTGGTAAGTAAAAAAATCGCCCTCTATCTAGTGCCAAATCATCAAATTTATTGCTTACCACCTCTTCATCACTGATAATAACATTAGTTGCATTAACAAGATCCGTTAATTTAGAATCTGCACATAATCTAACATTGACTCCTTTTAACTCAGCAATATCATTGCTAATACTAGTTATTTTAAAAAGTATATCATTATTGTGAGATGATCTAGTAACATAATCACCTTTCTTAAAAACCATTGACATCACCACTAAAATATATGTCAATTATCTTTTTTTATTCATAAATTATATTAGCCATATCAACAAATACTTCTAACCTTAGCTGTTCTGCCCTAACATTAAGATCATAACCATATTCTTTCAGTACAGAAGAAATCTTATCTAAATTATAAGACTTTAAATTATTTCTTAATGTCTTTCTTTTAAACTGAAAACTATCATATACCAATTTTTTAAAAGTAGAATAATCTCTTAAATATAAGCAATTTTCCTTAGGTTGAAAAGATACAACAACACTATCAACATTAGGCTGAGGAACAAATTCTCTACGTGAAACAACAAATTCTTTCTTTATAGTAAAATGGTAATTTAAGATAACTGTTAATGCGCCATACATCCTATTACCACACTCTGTAGTTAAACGTTCTCCAACTTCTTTTTGTACCATCATAACAATTTTTTTAAAAGATAATCTCTGATCAATTAACTTCATGATAATAGGTGTTGTTATATAATAAGGCACGTTACTAACAAAATATAAATTATCATACTTATAATTGTACAAATCTTTACATAAATCTGATAATAGAAAATCACAAAAAAATATCTTTACATTATTAGTTTCAGCAAGTCTTTTATATAGCTCGTTTTTTAACTCCCCGTCAATCTCATAAGCAACTACGTTTTTAGCAACCTGTGCCAACTCACGAGTCATTATAGCCCCACCAGGACCAACCTCAATTACCAAAGAATTTCCTTCAATATTGGCCACTCTAACTATTTTTTTAACAATATTTATGTCTTTTAAAAAGTTCTGCCCATATTTTTTTTTAAATTGTACATCATATTTTTCCAAAATAATCACCGCCAAAATTATAACATAAAAAAAGAATACACTCTATTAAATCAAATAATTTCTTTACGCATACCCTTTAAATTTAACAAAATTAACAATATAATTGGCATAATAACCAACGTAATAAAACCAACTGGCTTATTAAGAAAAACCTTTACAAATCCTAATCTTGGTATTTTTAGAACAACCTTCCCATAGACACTATTATAAGTAACTAAAGC
The DNA here is from genome assembly GCA_902803685.1 of uncultured Erysipelotrichaceae bacterium. The sequence continues at coordinate 16,075 of CADCQR010000064.1, read as the reverse complement.
AGAATCTTCTAGTTTATTATTATCACCTTTTGTCCTATATACTAAATCACCTGTAGAAATTTTCTGTGCTCCAACAATTCGATGAGTAATAACTAAATTATTATATCTTATATCACTCGATTTAAAAGTAATAATATCACCGATTTTTAAGTCATCTACACTACTTCTCTTTACGACTACGGCATCTTGAATTTGTAACGTGGGAACCATACTTGGAGTAACTATTATATACCCACCAAACAATGGCACAACATTATTGCCTTTGCGTGAATTATATAATATATCGCCAAAGAATAGTAAAGCTACAATCATAATTACAGTCAAAATAGATATGATTGAAATAAACATTGACTTAGCAACAAAACCCATTAAATATTTCATTGTGTCTTTTGTATTATAATCATCACATAACTCACAATTTTTCAAAGCATGTATTTGCATTTTACCACCTAATTATAATTATAATATTTACAAGACAAAAGTCTATAAAAAAATCAATAAAAAAATATTACTATACAAAAAAGGACACTTAAATTGCCTTTCCATAAACATCAATATCTAAAGATATTAAATCATTATCCTTTAACTGATAATCACAATTACTATCAACCCAAGCCCTTAGTCTATAAGTATCGTTTTTAGTTCTTTGCAATGTATTTTTATAAATTACTACTGCGTCTTTACTTAATTCAGATTTATTTGACTTTATTACATTCTTTAAACTTAAAGGTTCAATAACAGAAGTAAATGCACCGCTATCAACCTTTTCCAAATATACTTTAATATATTCTGGTTTAATAGTATTTTTCTTATTAGGCGTTACAATAACATCATATGATATTTTTGTGGCCTCACTTAACTCAGTAAAAATACTAAAATCAAAATACATATCTGCACTATTAATTTTTTTTGCTTCAACATCACCAATTTTTTTAGGATGATTAATAGTTAAAGCGCTTACATCATCAGAATAAGTTAAATTAATACTACCGCCATCTATCTCCAATACATCGACTCTACTAGGAACATTAAAATAAGAATACAAAGAATAGCCAAGTATTGAAGCAAGCACCACTGTTAAAAAAACAATTGTAATAATAAAAGATTTAGATATCTTATCATTTCTGCTTTCCATTTTATTCAGCCTCCGCATAAATCTTCATTCCAAATTTATTAGAATCTACCTTTATGGTATAAGCATCTCCAACCCAAACTCTTAAAATAAATTTTTTGCTTTCGTGAGGTCCAATATAGCCATAATAGATTCTTCTACCTACGGGATTAAACGCAGATACCCTCAAATTATAATAAGTAGGAGCATAAGCATTAACATATCCATTGACTGGCTCATCATTTTCATCAGTTAAATATAATTTTATAAAATTAGTTTGAATATCATTTTTATAATCGTAATCTGTAACATATACTTCAAAATTAGTTCCTACGTTAGAAATAGATTTAACTTCAAAAGCATAGTATGATTGAACTGAAAGCGTATCATCTGATATTTTCTTTCCAAATTCATCACTCATCGGATGATTATCAACTATCTCTATCGCATTACCCTTACTACTTATAAGTTCCACAGCTCCACTATCAGATTTAAACAGCTGATTAGAGTTTCTATATTTAAGAAAAATAACAAGAAAAATTATACAAAGAATAATCAAAGATAATAAAATTAAATTTCTGATAATCTCTTCTTTTTGCATACCAACACTCCCATTATACCCCCATATTATAACTAAATTTTAGCATTATATATACTACAAGTCAAACAAATTAGAAGCATTTGAAGTTGTAATATCAGCAACTTTTTCTTCACTGATATTCAATATCTCGGCAATTTTTTTTGATATGTAAACTAAATTTCTAGAAGAATTCTTAGTACCTCTTACTGGTTCTGGAGCCAAATATGGGCTATCAGTCTCCAACAAAATATTATTAATTCCAATTTCTTTAATTACTTTAGACAAATTACTATTTTTAAATGTTACAACGCCACCTATTCCTAAATAATAACCCATATTTATATAAATTTTAGCAGTTTCAAGACTACCAGAAAAGCAATGAATATCCCCCCTTAATTTATACTTTTTCAAAATATTAATAGTATCTACCGTAGCATCTCTTGAATGTATTACAACAGGTAAATTATATTTCTCGGCAAGTGCTAATTGTTTTTCAAACAAGTCAATTTGTAATGCCTTATTATCCGCTCCATAGTGGTAATCTAAACCTATTTCTCCTATAGCTACTACTTTATCATCTGATATAGCAATTTCTAAAAACTTTAAATCACCAGGACCTACTACACTTGCTTCACTTGGATGATATCCTATACTTAAGTAAACATCATTGTGTTTTTTTGAAATTTCAATTGACTCAACAATAGAATCCTTTGTACACCCAGATATTATAATTTTTTCTACATTAGCATTTCTATTATTACTTATTAATTCATCAATATTTTCATAATCATCACTAGATATGTGACAATGAGTATCAACATACATAATTAATTATTATGATAAATTATATACAAAGCATATACAATAAATCATTATCCTCCTATATATTATTCTTTAGTATTAGTATCTATTCGTTGAAACAATATAGTAGGAACTCCTAATTTGTAAACATTGTCATTAACTCTAATACACTTCGTACAATCATTAGCAATCTGCTTTATTATATTTGCACTCGTATCAGGAATAAAAGGACTTAATAACAACGCACAAACTCTAATTGACTCCAACAAATTATAAATAACTGTTTCTAATTTATCTTTATTTGATTCATCTTTAGCTAAAATCCAAGGAGTTGTATCATCTATATACTTATTGCTAGCCCTTAAGACATTAAAGATTGCACCTATTGCTGAACTTATCTCTAATTTATACATTTTTTCATCTACCAAATTCTGTAATTCATTAATTTCTGTAATAAATTTTTGAGATAATTCATCTGAATGACCTTTATCTTCAACATTTCCATCAAAGTACTTATTTCCCATAGAAATAGTTCTTTGAACTAAATTACCTAAAACATTCGCTAAATCTCCGTTAATTCTAGAAATTAATGCTTCCTCAGAAAAATTGCCATCACTACCAAATGGAACTTCACGCAAAGCAAAATACCTAACTGCATCAACTCCGTACGAATCTATATATTCCCTAGGGTCTTTATAATTTCCCAGAGATTTTGATATTTTTCCTCCATTAACAATTAACCATCCATGACCGAATACCTTTTTAGGGATATCTAAATCTAAAGCCATTAGCATAATTGGCCAAATTATAGTATGAAATCTAACAATTTCTTTTCCAACAATATGCAAATCCGCAGGCCAATATTCTTTCATCATTGAATCATCAGATGTAAGATATCCTAAACCACTTATATAATTAGTCAATGCATCCAACCAAACATAGACAACATGTTTATCGTCAAAAGTAACAGGGATACCCCAATCAAAACTGGTTCTAGAAACACATAAATCTTCAAGACCAGGTTTTATAAAATTATTTAGCATCTCATTTTTCCTAGATACCGGTTCAATAAATTCTGGATGTGTCTCATAATATTCTATCAATTTATCTTGGTATTTAGACAGTTTAAAGAAATATGCCTCCTCACTTACTTCATAAACATCACGCCCACAATCAGGGCACTTTCCGTCAACTAACTGACTGTCAGTCCAAAAAGACTCACATGGCGTACAATATAATCCTTTATATTCTCCCTTATATATATCCCCTTTATCATACAATTTTTTAAATATCTTTTGAACACACTCTATATGTTCTTGATCTGTAGTACGAATAAATTTATCATAACTAATATTTAAAGATTTCCATAATTTTTTTGCATCTTCTACAATTTCATCGACATACTCTTTAGGCGTCTTACCAGCTTCTTCTGCCTTTTTTTGAATTTTTTGACCGTGCTCATCAGTACCTGTTTGAAAAAACACATCATAACCCTTCAGTCTCTTATATCTAGCTATTGCATCAGCAATAATCGTAGTATAGCAATGACCAATGTGAAAGTTAGCACTTGGATAATAAATTGGTGTTGTTATATAAAATTTTTCCATAAAATCTCCTCCTTAAATAAAAAAAATACTATCTCATAAGGGCGTCATATCACAAACGCGGTACCACCTTAATTAATAATATTATATTACACTCAATTTTGGTTAACGCCCAATAACGTCTTAGCTTACATATCAACTAAGCAGTTCAGGAACCATACTATTATAAAACATGTACTTGTTTTCACCCAACACAAGTTCTCTAAAAACATATCAAATAAAGCTTTCCATCAAAACTTTTAAATTATCAATTGTAATTTAGCATAAATAAACAAATAAATCAATAATTAAATATTTTCTTTAAACAATCTTGAATTTGCCAAAGTAAATAAATATCGTTCGGTTTGCTCTTTTATCAAATTAATCAAAGTTGTATCTTTAACCAATATTTTTATGTCAATATTCTCGAGTAATTGCCTCTTATATTGACCATTCATGTATTTAGCAAAATCCTGAATAATTCTAGATTTAACAAATTCATCCGTGTCGGGCAAAAACACATCGCATATCTTTAACAAAAAATCATCAGCTGAAGATTCTATTGTTTCTTTCACTATTTTTCTTATTAGATTATTAATTGCAATAAAGTCTTTTTTCATCAATTTAATGATAGAATCATAATTATCAAATCTATTAATAATTTCTATTAATTTATCACTTCTTAAATTACGTATATCTTTAATACATTTTTGTAAATTTTTTCTATATTTCAACATCAAGCTACTAAGTATTTCCGTATCCAATATTATATTATTCTTTTTTGTCAATGTCAAAATCCTAGTCTTAATAATATCCATAGAATCAAGAGGCGGTGTCTTCAATAAAGAAATTATATCTTCATCGACTAAAGCCGCCGTATTATTTTTAACAATTTCTATAATGGCATTCTTATATTTATTAAAATGTTCAATCTTAAAATCTTGAATAGTACCTTGCATATCATAACTCCTAGCATAATTAATTTAACTATTTATAAATAATTAGTCAATAGAATTAACTTAAAATGTCTAAAATTTTATTTAACAATTTAACTAAGTAATAAATAGGATGTTTATCTAGCTTTATAATATCTAAAATAATACTTAACTTATCATTTTTGGAGTAAAACCTAAACATATTAGTAATTTCATAAGTAGAAATAAATAATTCATCAACCTTAATTTTTTTAACAAAATCAGAACCAAATATTAATTCAATAGAATTTTTTGTTTGCTTTACCTGTTCTATATGTACCTTAGCAGCTAATTTTTCAAACCACTCTTCGTACATATAAATAACCAATTCTTCATCAACACGACCAAATCTATCCTCTAATTCCGTTTTAACCTCCTCCATTTTCTCATACGAATCTATTTCATTAATTTTCTTATGAATTTGAATCTTTAATTCATCATCAAACACATAATTATCATTTATATGCGTAGATACGTTAACTAATGGCTGATTATTTTTTTCTATTTCATCATCTTCACAAACTGTTTTATTTTTCACAGCATCATTCAACATTTTTAAGTATAAATCTATTCCTACAGAATCTATAAATCCAGCTTGCTCACTTCCTAATAAATCACCGGCACCACGTATAGATAAATCTCTTGTTGCAATAGAAAAACCACTACCCAATTCAGTAAATTCCTTTATGACATTAAGTCTCTTTACAGCACTATCAGTTAAAGTCTTAAATGGTTTATACATCAAATAAGCATAAGCAAATTTATCACTTCTACCAACTCTTCCACGAATTTGATATAATTGACCAAGCCCAAATCTATCAGCATCAATAATTATTAATGTATTAACATTAGGTATATCAATACCAGTTTCAATGATTGTTGTACAAATCAAAACATCATACTGCTTATTAATAAAACTATACAGTCTTTCTTCCAATTCACTTTTTGTCATCCGACCATGAACAATAGTAATCTTTGAATCTGGTACTAACTGTTTTATCTTTGTATATTCATCTTCTATTGATTCGACACGATTATATAAAATAAAAACTTGACCGTCTCTAGCCATTTCCTTATATATGGCATCCTTAATTAATTGCAAATTTTCCTCTATAACATACGTCTGTACAGGATATCTGTTAACTGGCGGTGTCTCAATTAATGATAAACTTCTAATCCCAACTAAAGACATCTGCAAAGTCCTTGGAATAGGTGTTGCAGTCAAGGTCAAAACATCAACATTAACCTTATACTGCTTAATTTTCTCCTTATGAGCAACACCAAATCGCTGCTCTTCATCGATAATTAATAATCCTAAATCTTTTGGTACAATATTATCATTTAACAGCCTATGTGTTCCAATTACCATATCAATAGTACCATTTTTTATACCTTCTAATATATTATTATATTCTTTTGTAGAAGTAAATCTGTTTAATAAGGCAATATTTACTGGAAAGCCCTGAAATCTTATTAATGCATTATCATAATGTTGATTGGATAAAATAGTGGTAGGACATAATAAGAAAACTTGTTTAGAATCCATAACAGCTTTAAAAGCTGCAACAAAGGCAACTTCAGTTTTACCAAAACCAACATCTCCGCATAATAATCTATCCATAGGTATAGAAGATTCCATATCATTCTTTATCTGCTCAATTGCTATTTTTTGATCCTTTGTCAGTTCATATGGAAAAGCATTCTCAAAGCATAAATTTAATTCATTATCCTTTGAAAAAGCATAACCTTTTTTTTGCTCCCTCTCTGCATATAGTTTAAGAAGCTTATCGGCCATATCATTTATTTTCTTCTTAACTCTAGCTTTAGTTTTTTGCCAATCATTACCACCTAACTTACTAACTTTAGGCTTAGCGCCATCGTTACTAGAATACTTAAATATAGAATCAATTTTCTCAACAGGGACATAAATCTTATCATTTCCTTGATATGATAATTCTATATAATCTTTCTTTATACCATTGTTACTTAAAGTCTTTAATCCATTATATATCCCTATTCCATGAACATGATGAACAATATAATCACCAATATTCAGTTTAGAAATATCATTAATGCCCGTACTATACTTAAAATGTGTATTATATTTTTTATTTGTTTCTACTTCATTAAATAACTCTTTTGCCGTCAAAACAACAACTTTATCAAATATAAAACCTTGAGGCAAAGATGACTCAATAAGATTTAATGCATTAACCGTTATATTACCAAAAGTAGATTTATAATAATTTCTCTTTAAATTTGATGCAAACTTTTTTAACTGATAATCTTTAAGACAAACAAAAACAGTATAACCAGCAGATAGCTTTTCATCAATAAAATATTTTATGGCATCAATATCTTCGTTAAAGTTTTTAATATTCTGTATTTTATAATTTATGTTATAGCTACTATCAATAGTAGAATAATTATTAATTTCAGAATAGTATATTGAGTAATTATTTTTTATATCATAAAAAGAAAACATATAATCAGCATCAAAATTAGTATCTACACTACTTTTGTAATCAAAAATTTTACTGGTCAGATCATTATAATTTAGTACCAGTTGATTATAATCTTTGAAAACAGTAATACAATCTCCAAGATATTCTTTTATTGATATGACACCCTCATAACTAGATAAATATTTTTGTTTCCCATACTCACCATTTATAACTTCTTTATCTGTAATAAATTCAGAAAAAGGCGATATTAAGACATTTTTTATACTCTCTATAGACTTTTGACTCTCTACCTCAAACACTCTAATAGATTCAATTTCATCATCAAATAGTTCTATTCTTATAGGAAAATCACGCCCTAAAGGAAACACATCTATAATAAATCCCCTAACGGCAAACTCACCTGTTTTACTCACTACGGCATTCTTGGAATAACCTGAAGCCAATAGATTATTAATAAACTTGTTTCTGTCAATAGTATCACCAACTTTAAAAGATAATTGATGAAGACAATAATTCTTAACAGTAGGCAAATAACGTAAATAACCCATCAAATTCGTTATAACAATTCTACCAGGATTATCTAAAATTTTATTTAATGTCTCCAATCTAGAAATAGTTAAATCAGGACTAATAGCCAAAGCTTCGCTAGTAAGAAAGTCATCCATAGGAAATAAATTTACTTTATCAGTATAATTCATAATAATAGAATATAATTTATTAGCATCATACAAAGAATTAACCACAACTAAAATTGAATTATTAGTCTTTTTTTGAACATAAGTTAAATATATAGCAAAAAAATTATCATTTACACCAATGATATTAATATTTCTATCGTAATTTAAACTTAATAAATCAAAAAAGCTCACAATATCACCTGTTTTTCCTATTATACTTATTCATAAGCATATTAAAATTAATTGCAAAATAATCATCCAATACATCTACTAATTGATTAAACACTTCATCCAATAAAGCTATATCTTCAGCAGAAAATTTACCTAGCACATAATCTTTTGTATCAATTTTTTTATTATTTGAAATTCCAATCTTCAATCTTTTATATGATTGTGTACCTAACAAACTTTCAATATTTTTTAAACCATTATGTCCACCAGAAGAACCATTACTCTTAAGCTTATAGCAAGCAAAATTCAAATCTAAATCATCAGATATAACCAAAATATTATCTACATCTATTTTAAAGTAATCAACATACTTTTTTACGACTGTACCACTCAAATTCATATATGATTGAGGTTTCAAAAAAATAACCTTTTCGCCATTTATCGTTGTTTGAGAGTATAAGCCATCAAATTTTGAAATCCAATTAGCCTGAACACTTTTTTTAGAAAAATAGTAATCAATTAACATAAATCCAATATTATGTCTAGTAAAATCGTAGTTTTTTCCAGGATTACCTAAGCCAACAATTAATTTCATTATTTCACTCTCCCATATGATATTCTTTATATATTATAGATTTAGAAACGCCTCTTTCCTTTGCAACAATCTTCATAGCCTCATTAGTACTGATGCCATCATTCACAAATAAATCAACATGTTCTTTTATAGTCAAATCATCAAAATTTATTTTTTGATGATTACCATCAACAACTATAACAAATTCACCTTTTAAATTATCAGCCTCTTTTAAAACTATACTTATATTATCGCGCCTAACTTCTTCATGAACCTTAGATATTTCTCTTTCCAAACAAATTAATCTATCGCCAAAAATTTCTAGCATATTAGATAAAGTAACCTTCAATCTATGTGGAGCCTCATAAAAAATTAAAGTGTATGGTAAACTTTTTAATAATTGAAGTTCCTTTCTTTGTTTTTGACTTTTACTATTTAAAAATCCATAAAACAAAAAAGGTGAAGGCGTTATACCAGAATTTATAAGAGCTGGTACAAAGGCTGTAGGACCAGGCAAACTTATTACATTAAACCCACATTCAATAACATATTTAACAATAATATACCCAGGATCGCTAATAATTGGAGTACCTTGATCTGTCACAAGTCCAATATTAAAACCACTTTTTAGTTTTTCTATAACATTAAACTTAACTTTTTCTTGATTAAATTCATGACACGAAATAAGTTTCTTCTTTATATCAAAGAAATTCAACAATTTACTTGTCTCACGCGTATCCTCACATAAAATAAAATCAACACTTTTAATAACATTTAAAGCCCTTACTGTAATATCATCCATATTACCTATTGGCGTTGGTATTAAATATAATGAAGGGTTACCATTATAACTTTTTTGAATCATCTTCTCACCTCCTGAGTAATATTTAAATACTCATTAGTCATAGTACCATCAATATTATACATAATCAAAGGTGCATCAACTTTCATACCTAATTTTCCATATTTTTGAGCCTCGATTAAAACTAATTTTGACGGTGTTTCAATATTTTGATAAATAAATTTTATTCTCTTTGGTTCAAGATTATATTTTTGCATTTTATTAAGTATTTCCATTAACCTATCAGGTCTATGCACTATACACAAATTACCTCCAGTTTTTAAAATTCTAAATGAAGTGGAAAATAATTTATCTAAATCCATCTTAAGTTCATGTCTCGCAATCTGTTTTTCTTTAGATATGTTAATTAAAGATTTCTCTTCCACAGAAAAGTAGGGAGGATTACAAACAACCAAATCAAAAAAGTCAACATAACTAAACTTCGAATCATCACTTATATCACAATTAAAAACACTAATTCTATCCTCAACTTTATTATACTTAAAAGACTCAACAGCTAAATCATATAACTTTTTTTGTATTTCTACACAAAAAATATCCTTATCTGTACGTTTCGTAAAAATCAATGGTATCACACCATTACCTGTACCTAAATCACATATTTTATCATCTCTTAATCTTATTGTTGCAAAATTAGCTAAGATAACACTATCTAAAGAAAAACAAAAAAAATCGGGATTTTGATAAATCATCAAATCTTTATAACCTAAAATATCATTTAACACCTTCATAGACATCTTCCTTGCCAATCGATATTATGCCATTATCACCAAAATCGACTGTGATTGTTTTTAAAAAAATATCAAAAGAAACTACTTTACCAACTCCGTTAGTGTGCTTTATCATAGAACCTATTTTTGGAAACCCTGATTTCAATTCCTTATAGCACTCATCCTCATATCCCAAACAACATAAAAGTCTACCACATACACCGTTAATTTTAGACGGAGTTAATGCCAATGACTGATTTTTTGCCATATTTATGGATACACTATTAAAATCAGACAAAAAAGTATTACAACACAAAAATAAACCACACGGACCTATTCCGCCAACTTTTTTTGCCTTATCTCTAACGCCGATTTGTCTTAACTCTATACGCGTATGATATTTTTGTGCTAATTTTTTTGCTAATTCTCTAAAATCAATTCTATTATCAGAAACATAAGAAATAAGTAAAACGGATTTATCTAGATTAAAAATTGCATCTACAAAGCACATACATAAACCCAAATCGGCACTTATTCTCTTTGCATAATTTAAAACAGAATCACAATCATTATAATTGTTACGATAATTTTTCATATCTTCTTCAGTCGCTATCCTAAAAACATTTTTTAAATCATTAAATAACAAATCATCAGAAATAACATAATTTTCCTTAATTATCCTGGCAATAAAAAAACCAAAATCTGTTTCAATTACAACTTTATCATCTTTTTTTAATTTATATCCATTAGCAAAAAGATGACATATTGTCCTACTATTATCAATTATTGCAACAACTATTTCTTTCATAAACATCTCCTATAATACATGAAAAAAAATTATCTAGCCAAAGCTTATAATTAACATTAAATTCCAATTTATGAATTTCCAATTCTATTATTTTAATATATTGAATTACTTCTTCTAAAGATAAAACATTTTTATCTTTTTGTTCTTTTTCACTGCCGTCCGAAATATACAAAGTATTCAATAAGTACTTTTCTACATTAAGCAGTAAATTTTTAGAATTATTTTTATCTTTAAACACATCTTCCAATAGATATTTATAATCTAAAAAAAAGTTTCTTTTTTTTACTAAATAACTTAATATCACCTGAACATCATCAAGAAATTCATCATCCAATAAAAAATCTTGATTTTTAAAATTAAATATTTGACAACGAGAAATAATAGTATCCAACAGTAAATATCTATTATTAGTCAGTAGGATAGCAAATACTCCGTCCTCAGGCTCTTCTAAAAATTTCAATAATGAATTAGAAGAAGAAGCATTTAACTTTTCTGCTTCTTTTATAATATAAATCCGTTTACTATTAAATAAAGAGTGATTACCAAAATCATCTTTTAAGTCTACCAACTGTTGTTTTTTAATAAAATTAGAGTCTGTCTCAATGATTTTAAAATCCGGACAGCTATTGTTTTCAATCAAATAGCAAGTACTACACATTCCACAATCTAATGAAGAAGCATCTCGATCATTGCGATTACAAAGCAGCAGCTTAGCAATAGATTTAGCAATCATAATCCCTTCCTGTGTATTATCAGTTTCGATTAATATAGCATGAGATAACATATCTTTAGAAATTACATTAGTTAATTTGACCATTTTTTTTAATATAAAATCATTCAATTTATACCACCTACACAAAAATTCTAAAAAACACTAACATAAAAAATCCCGGAATACCCAAAAAACTAACAATTAGCAAAGTAATTAAATTTATAGGTACTATCATATTTAAATTGGCAGCAAGCAAATTATAACTATAAATCAAAATAGAGCTCATTATAAAACGCTTAATTATCTTTTTCATAAAAATCACCCAATAGAAAATATGATGATTACAAAAAATTATTCAATTATTTTTCTGCCATTTAATGCTTGTTCCAAGGTAAGACCATCAAGATATTCCATATCTGCACCAATCGGTATACCACTAGCTAACTTGCTTACCCTAATATCAATACCACTAAGTATTCTTTTTATATAAAGCGCTGTTGTCTCCCCTTCAATACTTGGCTTAAACGCAAAGATTATTTCTTCATAATTACCACTTTTTATTCTTTCAATCAACTTATGAATACCAATATCCTCAGGATTTATACCATCCAAAGGAGAAATAAGACCATCTAAAACGTGGTAAGTGCCTCTATAAATAGCCAATTTTTCAAACAAAAAAACATTTTTACTATCATCCACCACACACAACATATCAAAATTACGATTGTTATCGTGGCAAATATCACACACATCTTTATCAGTAATACAATTGCAAATTCGACACCTGCGAACGTTTGTTTTTATGTTTGATATACTATCAGAAAAAAAATCTATTTGCTCATCCTCTAAATCCAACACAGAAAAAGCTAATCTTTCTGCTGTTTTTCGCCCAATACCAGGTAACAATTTAAATGATTCAATCAAATCTTTTATACTTTGAGGATACATAAAAACTAAAATAACCCTGGAATATTACCAAATTTACCCATTTTCTTTTCGGTAACCTCATCAACTTTCTTTGCAGCTTCATTATAGGCACTCTTAATCATATCTTGTAACATTTCCAAATCATCCTTATCTAATGCATCATTCACTTTTAAAATTACATCAACAATTTCTTTTGTACCCTTTATAACAATCTTAATCATTGCATTTTCACCGACAAACTCAGAATTATCTATTTCTGACTTAATTTTTAACATATCTTTCTGCAAAGCTTGAGCCTGCTTCATCATTGCTTGTATATTCATATTAATTCCTCCTAATCTATCTCTACGATATCGCCAAATAACTTAATCGCAGTTTCATTTATTATATCACTTTTTTTATTTTCTAAAAAGTGTTCCTCTGGCTCTTTTTTCACTTCATATGTGACACCATTTTTTATATCACTAATATATTGGGATTTTATTTCATTCCAATCTTTATCAGAAACAATAGCAATTTTTTTATTAGAACTAGTTATTCTATTATAAACGTCAATTATCTTATCAATTTCCGAAAGATTTTGTTTAACAACAGAATCATATTCATAACTAATAATGATATTTTCATCACTTACAGCTCTAATTTTCGAATCCAAAATAATACAAGCTATGTATCCAAAATTAGAATCAAACGTATAATCGTTAAACAACTTCAACTTATCAATTTCATCCAATAATAATTTTTTATCAGCTTTTGCCAATGTATTATTAATTCGAACACTCAATATTTCTGGAAGATTTACAATTATTTTTTCATTTTCATTTTCTTTCTCTTCAATAGATTTATTTTCGTCATTTTTATAACTTTCATTACTGCCATTTTTCTGTTTTGTAGCAACACTTTTATTAATATTATGGTCATTTTTTAAATCAATTGAGAGTGTTTTAGATGTATAGTCCATGGTCTCTTCAGATTTAAATGGCTGTAAATCCATTTTGATGTTGTTCATAAAATTTAGTAAAAGCATTTCAATATATATTATCGGACTGCTACTTTTCTTTATATTATTCAATTCATCATTTATTAACAAAACAAATTTATTAATATTTTCTAAAGGGTACGCAGTTTTCTCTTTTTTTAAATAAAAATTAACAATTTTATCGCGTGCCATACGCATCAACTTTTCAATAATTAAGACAACATTTTTGCCTAAATCGTTATATTTTTTAATTAGAGTTAACACAACTGAAAATTCACTATTAAATATAGCATTATAAAATTCTTCCAACTCTTGATTTGTTAGTGTCCCATTTACATCAGCAAACTCTTTCAAAGTTATCTTTTCATTTGAAAAAGAGCGCAATTGATCAAGTAAACTTAACGCATCTCTCATACCTCCAGCAGCAACACACGCAATTTCGTTCAAAACATCAATATCTATCTCAATTTTTTCTTTCTTACATATAGTATCAAGGTTAGATTCAATATTTTCTACTGAAATCCTTTTAAATGAAAAACATTGGCACCTAGAAATAATAGTTTCAGGAACTTTTTGTGGATCTGTAGTAGCCAATATAAAAACAGCATGTTCAGGAGGTTCTTCTAACGTCTTAAGTAATGCATTAAAGGCACCAATAGATAACATATGTACTTCATCAATAATATATACTTTATATTTTAAAACAGACGGAACTAAAGAAACTTTGTTTTTTAATTCCCTTATTTCATCAACACCATTATTAGACGCTGCATCTATTTCAATAATATCCAAACACTCGTTATTATAAGAGTTTTGACATGCTAAGCACTCTCCGCATGCATTTCCGGCTTTGGAATTCAGACAATTAAGTGATCTTGCAAATATTTTAGCAACACTTGTTTTACCAGTGCCACGTGGTCCAAAAAAAATATAAGCATGTCCAAAAGAGTGATTCGTAATAGAATTTTTTAATGTCTTTACAATAACATCTTGTCCGTATACATCATCAAATATTTTAGGACGATATTGTCTATATAAGGCTTTATGCATTGTATTACCTCCAAACAAAAGTATTATATCATATAATATTAATTAATGCCTTTGTTGATAAAAAAATTTTTCTATCATTTCTTTACCACGCTTTATATCTAAATTATTAATTAAATTCACTTGCGGATTAGATTTATCTTGTTTCAATATATTCAAAACATTATTGTGGATATTTTCATCATCATTAGCAAGAGCTGAATATATATTTCTTATTCTCGCACTCTTTATAGCTGCTGCACACATCTCACAAGGCTCCATGGTAACGAATATATCGCAATCAGTCAGTCTCCAATTTTTTGCTTTTTGGCTTGCTTTCCGAATAGCAATTAATTCAGCATGTTCTAAAGCACAATTTTTCAACTCCTTTTGGTTGTGGCCTGTGGAAATTATTTTTCCATTTTGTACAATTACAGCACCAATCGGCACTTCTAATATATTAAAAGCTTTTTCTGCTTCTTTAAAAGCCACGTCAAAAAATAATTTATTATTCATAAAACACCTGCCTATAAAATAAAAAAAGTGCACATAAAAGTTGGACCTTATGGCTGCTATTTTCCAATCCTGACCAATTTCAATCACTTTTATTGCACAAATTAATTTTATAACATTATTGCTTTTTTGTAAATGTTTTTTTATGTTCCACGTGGAACATAAATGCAAAAAACAAAAATATGTTTTTAATATTACATAGTGATGTTTCACGTGGAACATCTAGTGATTAAAATGTAACAAAAATTAAAATGGCTGATTTTTGAATCCGCACACTTTAAATTTTTGGACTAATCATATTTATCCTGAGTATACTTTGCTTACTCATACATACTTAAAAATATCGCTTAGAAAAAAATAGACTTTCTGTGTGTGTTTTTCTATTTTTTGATGAACACTCAAAAATTATTTCCTGGAAAATAATCACACTTATTGTGAATAATTTCATTTGTTGATAAATACTCAAAAAATTATTTCCTGGGAAATAATTACCATTGCTGTGAATGCTTTTATTTGTTGATGAACACTAAAAAAAATATTTCCCGGGAAATAATTACCATTGCTGTGAATGCTTTTATTTGTTGATGAACACTAAAAAAAAT
>CADCQR010000063.1 GCA_902803685.1 uncultured Erysipelotrichaceae bacterium | reverse complement strand
TGTTTTGCTGCCAAGGCATAACTGCGAATACCTTAGCAAGAACATCACAAGACAAAGCTATGGCGATGAGAAGAAAGGTGTTATACACTTACAATGACCTAAGTAGCTTAGTTTCTTCTAATGATATCCTTGCATACCAAATGCTAATGGCTAGTAACTATGATGTATCAACCACTTCACTTCTATCGCTCACACAAAACTATGAAGATACTATAGTTCAACTAAAAAAGAGTAAGTAATTATACTAATAATATACAAACATCAATATAAAATATTAACGTTTTTTATTTCATCATTTCTAAGAATGAAGAAACTGTATCTATTTTATCGGATATTCTTTTTATTCTATCTTCTACCCTCATACCATAAAACTTTTTAGCTGCTTCTTCCACTTCCTTTAAATTAGAACTATCTCTATTTAATAGATTATACCAGCTAGAGTCCTCACGCAAATAATTGTAAACTAATTGATTACTTTTAACATAATGTATAGTATATAAATCCATTAATCCTCCATATGATGGTAGTTATCTTTTGGAATATACCCTTTATCAATCATACCATTAGTTCCTCCTAATGATAATCCCTGTAAAAGGCCAATTGTCTTTTGCATATTTTCTACTCCTTTTTGTATAGACTCCATATCTATATTTTTTATATTATCAAAAACATCCTTAAATGATAATTCTTTATTAACAGCATTATTTATATATTTGCTCCATACCTCATTATCATCCCCATAAATATCAAATAACTCATATAATTTTTGCCAACTAGTATTTCCACTCATAACATGTGAAATAAGTTCAGGATGACTTCTAGCAAATCTTTTAAAATTATCTTTTGACACATTTATCACCTATATTATTTTATGTTAAAAGAAAAGAAGTATTTCTACTTCCTATTTTAGTTTAAAAAATCATCTATAGTCATTAATCTATCATCAATTTCAGCCAAAGAAATACGCTCTTTTTTTGGTACTGACTCTTCTTTAATAACTTCAACTATTTGGGGTTGATCCAAATCTAACTGTTCTTCCTCCAGTTGATTTTTAATCAATCGGGCTACAACAAATGCATCATCCAAGTTATGTTTTGATATTTGTGAACCAGTTGAATATCTATCTGCAATTGGCAATTCTGTAGATTTAAATTCTATGATATCACCATTTTTTATTCCAATATTATCTTTTGCTTTGATAATCAATGCCTTTAAAACTTTATACGGATTAGATTTTACTTCTCGAATTGCTAAAATACCACGTCTTGTTCGCGTACTTAATTCAAATTCATTAAGTCTTACTCGTTTACCTGTACCTTTTTCAGTAAGCAAAGCAATGAATTCAAATGTTGTATAATCAAATGAATTAGCCGATACAACCTTATCACCTTTAAGCATCATACCTTTAACACCACTAGCCTTAACTCCCATAACTGGAACATCAGAGGCAGGGAAAGTTAATAAATATCCACTATCAGCAATCATCATAACATTACTATAATCTTCTACAAAAACAGCTACTAAACTATCATTTGCCTTTAACTTCATACAACAAGAAGCCTTAGAGTATCTCTGTAATTTAAAGTCTTTCAGTGGCGACCTTTTTATCATACCATTGCTAGTAACCGTTATAATATTTCTATTTGATTCAAATTGATATGCCGGAACAATGCCAACGATAGATTCGCCTACTGGTACTTCTACAATATTACTTACATGTTTAGGCATGTCTTTCCATTTCAAGTCGGGAATAATATGAACTGGTATGTGCAAATAATTTCCGCCACTAGTAAATAATAATAATACATCTACAGTATTCATTTCATACAAACCAATTATATAATCATTTTCTTTCAATACTAAATCATTTTGTTCACTAGCTTGAAATGACCTGAATGTCGTTCTCTTTAAATAACCATCTTTAGTAACAACTACTACAACATCTTCTTTAGGTATCATAGCATCAGCATCTATTCTTATATCAGTTATTTCGTCTTTGATATCAGTAAGTCTTTCAACTGGATATTCTTTATTTACTTCTTTTAAATCTCTTTTTATAACATTCATCAACACTCTCTCACTAGCAAGGATTGCAGTTAAACCCTCTATTACCCTTTTCAAGTTTTCAAGTTCATTTTCTAATGCTACTACATCAGTATTAGATAATCTATATAATTGTAAAGTAACAATTGCTTCTGCCTGAGGCTCAGAAAAATCAAATTCTTTCATAAGATTTTCCTTCGATTCAGCTTTATTCTTGGAAGCTCTAATTGTTTTTATAACCTCATCTAAAATTGAAATACACTTAATTAAGCCTTCCACTATATGAAATCTTGCCTTAGCATGATTTAAATCAAACTGTGTTCTACGCTTTACAACCTCTTTTTGATGAACTATAAATGCATCTAATGCTTGAGTAAGTCCTAATAACTTAGGTCTTCTATTTACAATAGCTACCATATTAAAATTATAGCTTATTTGCATATCGGTATTTTTCAGTAAATAATTAAGTATTAATTCCTTATTTGCATTCTTTTTAACATCTATTACTACACGAATA
Organism: uncultured Erysipelotrichaceae bacterium; assembly: GCA_902803685.1. The sequence goes on along the minus strand of CADCQR010000063.1, from coordinate 13,976 downwards.
TCTGCAGCTGATTCATCTCTAACTTCAATAATTCCGTCTATTTTTTTATCGATTCTTATATCGTCTATTTTTTTTACCATCTGGGCTTTATTAGACTCAAAAGGTATTTCTGTGATTACTAAAGATAAACCCGTCTTAGTTTCTTCCCATTTATACTTACTTTTAATAACTATTCTACCTCGACCAGTTTTATACGCCTCTTTGATGCCATCAACACCCTCTATGGTGCCACCTGTTGGAAAATCTGGCCCTTTTACAAACTTCATTAAATCGTCCAGACTACAATCTGGATTATCAATTCTATAGATTGTAGCATCAACAACTTCATTCAAATTATGTGTTGGAATATTAGTAGCATAACCAGCACTAATTCCTTGAGCACCATAAACAAGCAAGGCAGGAAATCTAGCAGGAAGAACAGTTGGCTCTACTGTTGTATCATCAAAGTTTGGTGCGAACTCAACAGTATTTTTATCTATATCTCGCAGCATTTCATTAGCTATTTTTGAAAGCCTAGCTTCAGTATAACGATAGGCAGCTGGACTATCTCCATCGATAGACCCATTATTACCATGCATATCAATATATGGTAATCTTGTTTTCCATGGCTGACTCATTCTAACCATAGCATCATATATTGATGTATCACCGTGTGGATGATAATTTCCTATAACGTCACCAACAGTTTTAGCGCTTTTTCTATATCCCCTATCATAAGTATTTTTTTCCTTATGCATAGAATAAAGAATACGTCTTTGAACCGGTTTTAACCCATCCCTAGCATCTGGAATAGCACGATCTTGAATTATATATTTAGAATAACTCCCAAACCGTTCCCCCATTATATCCTCAAGAGTGTAATCAAAAATTTTCTCTATTACTTCTTCTGTTTCTGTTTTTTTTCTTGGCATCATACCACTACTTTCTACTTATTTTTATTTCTGCCTTTTTTATCTAGTGATAATATAAAATTATCAGTAGCCGCTTTATTTCCATATACATATCTTTCTAAAAAGCATTTAATATACTCATATTTTCTATCATAAACTATACTATTATCACTAAAATTAGTTGATAACAAATTCCCAAATGCATCTTCCATTTTAGTATCATATCGATAATCATCACTATTGACCCTAGCGGCATATAATGGAAGTCTTTTTAGCATAAATTTTCCATCAGCTGTGACCTCAGTTGCTTCGGCATATATTAATAATATAAAATTACCATACATTAATTTTTCATCGAGCAACTCCGTAGCTTCACTGACATTCAATCCAGCAACATCGTTAAAGTCAACAAGTGAATAAGGACAAAAGCCATCTATTATTGATCTCACAATATCTCTATGCTCTAAAGCATTACTCTTAGCCTTACTATCAAAAGTATTGCCTCTATAACGCCTTTCATAGTCATCTAAAACCTTATTAGGATTATCTACTAAAACTAACCCACATTTTATCCTGAAACATCATAACTATTTTTAGACATACGAACCTCCTAAGCTATATTATAATCATCTTCTAATGAAAACTCTACATTTTCCTCAATCCACTCTTTACGCGGTGGTACATCATCACCCATAAGAATTGACACTCGTTTTTCTGCTAACTGCGCATCTTCGATATTTACTCTAATTAATGTACGACTTCCTGGTTTCATAGTTGTCTCACATAGCTGATCAGCATTCATTTCACCAAGTCCGTTATATCTTTGAATATCACATTTTTTTCCCTTGGATTTTTCTTTCATTTCTTCAACTGTATAAGCATATTGAATATCTTTACCACTTTGTATCTTAAAAAGTGGTGGTAAAGCAACAAACAATCTACCATCTTCGATTAATGGCTTCATATAACGATAAAAGAAAGTTAGTAATAAACATTGAATATGACCTCCATCCTCATCTGCATCGGACATTATTATTACTTTTGAATATTCACAATCTTTTATATCAAAATTAGAACCATAGCCAGCACCAATTGTATAAATCATGGTATTTATTTCTTCATTTTTTAAAATATCTTCTTCTCGAGTTTTTTCTGTATTAAGAACTTTACCACGAAGTGGTAGAATAGCTTGATATGCTCTATCACGTCCCTGTTTAGCAGAACCACCAGCTGAGTCTCCTTCCACCAAAAATAGCTCTTTTCTGCTTTTATCTTTACTTTGAGCAGGAGCAAGTTTTCCTGACAAACTTCGCTCTTTTGAGTTTTTCTTACTTTTTCCATTTCTAGCTTCATCACGAGCTTTGCGTGCAGCTTCTCTAGCTGCCTTACTTTTTAATGACTTACTGATAATTTCTGTAGCAATTGTTCTGTTTTCTTCTAAATAAATTCTTAAATTATCTGTAACAACATTTTCCACTGCACTTTTCGCTTGTGGAGTCCCAAGTTTTCCTTTAGTTTGCCCTTCAAATTGCAAAATAGATTCTGGTATTTTCAAACTAATTATAGCAGTAAGTCCTTCTCGAACATCACTTCCGTCTAAACTACCACTATTTCCCTTTATAAAACCATTAGTTTTAGCATAATCATTAAATACCTTGGTTAGTGCCGTCTTAAAACCAACTTCATGGCTTCCACCATCAATAGTTTTAACATCATTTACAAAACTTATTATGTTTTCTGAATAACTATCTGTATATTGCATTGATATGTTTACTTCAATCTTATCTTTTATGCCAGTGAATGATAATACTTTATGTAAAGTATTCTTATCAGCATTTAAATCTTCTACATACTCCTCAATTCCACGTTCATAATAAAATTTTGAGCTTCTTTCATCTTCTTCATCACATACTTCTATAGTAATACCTTTTAAAAGATAAGCTGATTCCTGCATTCTCTCACAAATCGTCGTGTATGAGAAATTAGTTGATGAAAAAATTTCTGGATCTGGCAAAAATCTTACTGTTGTACCTGTTGTCCTAGCAGGACCAATAACCTTTAAAGGAACAACCACTTTACCACCATTTTCGAATCTTATATAAAATTCCTGTTTATCTCTCTTTATAGTAACTTCCATCCATTTAGATAAAGCATTAACAACACTTGAACCAACACCGTGAAGTCCGCCTGAAACTTTATATCCATCAGATTCAAATTTACCCCCAGCATGTAATATAGTATAAATAACCTCTGGGGTACTCATACCAGACTCATGCATTCCGGTTGGAACACCACGCCCATGATCTTCTACACTTACCGACTTATCAGAATGTAATGTTACTTTAATATAATCACCATAACCATTTATAGCCTCATCAACCGAATTGTCAACAATTTCCCAAACTAAGTGGTGTAATCCTCTTTTATCAGTAGATCCAATATACATACCAGGTCTTTTTCTTACAGCTTCTAACCCTTCAAGAATCTTAATTGAGGCCTCATCATACTTTCCAGCCATATTATCACTCCTAATAATTACTTTCTTTATTATATCTTTAAAATTATACATTTGCAAATCTAATGTAAAATCTTTTTATCCCTAAGCTTTTCAGCTTTTCCATCATAACATACGAACATAATTTTTATCAAGAAAAAAAAGTACAAATAAAAAGACTAAAGCTTAAACCTTAGTCCATTTCATCTAACATTTTATAAATTCTCTTAGTAGCACTCTTCATCATATTTTTCATATTCCTTTTTAACTCTGGATGACACATCATATATTTACATCCAATAGCAGCAATTGAACCCATAGCCATTAAGACCACTAATCCCATTGATGATTTTTCTTCTTTCATTATATCTCACCTCAGTTATTAGTTTGACAAAATGTAATTATTTTATACCATCAATCAAAAAATCCTTGATTGTAGTTTTTCGAATATCCGTATTTGTGTTTTTAGCAGCGTACTCTAAAGCTGATAAATCTCCAATCAAAAATAAATTATGCTTACTTCTAGTTACAGCTGTATATACAAGCTTTTGATATAGCATTTTACTATAATTTTTCACGATAGGCATGATAACAACTTTGAACTCAGACCCTTGTGATTTATGTATTGATATAGCATAAGCTAACCTAAAATTACCAAAATTAGCTGGAGTATATCGTACAATATTACCATCAAAATCAATTTCTACTTCCTTTTTTGATGAAGTCGTTATCTTAGATATTAAACCAATATCACCATTATAAACATTATCATCAGGCATATTAGTTAATTGTATAACTTTATCTCCTTCTCTAAATATAACATCTCCAATGCGCAGTTCCTTTTTTTGATTACTTTTTGGATTAAAAACATCCTGCAATTGATTATTAATTTCATCAATACCAGCAGCACTTTTATACATCGGAGCCAATATTTGAAAATCCTTATATGGATAATCCATATACGCTCCACAAATTTCTTTAATATTTCCTATTACTTGATCAGTACCACATTTAATAAATGTCAAATCATCTTTTTCATTAAATATAGAATAATCAATATCACATTTTCTTATTCCATACGCCAAAGAAATAATATTAGAATCTTTTCCTTGTCTATATAATTGCGCTAGCTTAACAACCGGGAGCATTTTACTTTCTATTAAATCATGTAAAACATCTCCAGGTCCAACTGAAGGTAACTGATGATCATCACCAACCATAATAATCCGACAATTGGCACTAATTCCCTTTAACAATGAAGCCATAAGATATGTATCTATCATACTAGATTCATCCAGTATAACAATTTCAGCCTTACTCTTGTTATATTCATTTACTTGAAATTTACCTGTCTCTTTTTGCCACTTTAAAAACCTATGTATAGTACTTGCCTTCATCATAGTAGTTTCACTCATTCTTTTGGCTGCTCTACCAGTAGGTGCCAATAAAACAATTTTTTCTTGTAATTGCTCAAAATTCCATTTATTTAGTCTTCTAAAAACTTCTGTAATACCTTTCATAATCGTAGTTTTACCGGTTCCAGGCCCACCTGTTATTATTAAAAAATCTTTTTCATAACTAGACTTTATAGCTTCCCGTTGTTCTGTATTATATTTAATCCCATAGAACTCTTCTAAATCATTTATAATTAAATCTAGTTTCTTATTTTCATGAATAGAATTATTAGCTAATAATCTAAATCTTCTAACAATTAAACATTCTGAATCATACATTTCTTTTAAATAATACTTATCATCTTTAATAACAATTTTTGAATTAACCTGCAATTGAAGTAAAGCTTCATCATAGGTTTCTTTTGATATCTTAATACCTAGTACTCTAATTAAATAATTAGCAATTTCTGAATAACCTAAGTAACTATGCCCATAGGTATTACATACCTCATCAATTACATAAACTACCCCTGCTTTAATTCTAATAATATTATCTTTCTCTATTCCCATATTTAATGCTATGGAATCTATCTTTTTAAAACTTATATCAACAATATCATCTATTAATGAATATATATCAGTCTCTATAACATCAATTGTTCGAGTCTTATAATAATTATAAACTAACATCGCATCTCTTGTTGCAAAACCTTTTTCTTCAAGATACAATATTGTTTCATAACTAGACTCATACTCTTTTAATTGATTATGTAGAGTATCAATATTCTTTTTAGTAATACCCGGTATTAATATAAGATTACTAGGATTTTCTAATATAATTTTTAAAGTATCTTTACCTAAAACATCAACTATTGATTTAGCTTTTTTTTCACCAATACCCTTAAATAGACCACTAGATAAGAATTCAACAATAGAATTTTTTTCTTCTGGTCTACATCTATCATATTTAACAACACTGAATTGTTCACCATATTTTTCATGACTTACTAAATTTCCCCACATTATATATGTATCAGTCTCATTTAACTCATGAAAATATCCAGTAAAAGTTATATTTCTATTTAAATAATCAGTTAATGCTTCATTGTCTGTATCATGGACTTTGAATAGCCCAACAGTATATCCTGTAGTACTATTAGCAAAAATTGTTTTAGTATATTTTCCTTTTATACTCGCATCAGCCACTGATACACACCTCTTTTCTACTCGCCTATAACATATGGATACTCTACATCTATTGCTTTGACTTTTACAATTTCATTATGTGGCAATTCTCCCTTTATCTTAACATACAAATAATTACCGGTATGTCCAAAACTAAAACCATCTTTAAACTCCTCAATTAACACGTCTACTTCTTTATTTATAAATTGTCTCATGTACGCAATCTCTAACTCTTGAGAAACTTCAATCAACTCTCTGGCACGTCTTTTTTTTACGCCACCATCTATTTTTCCATCCATCCTAGAAGCAGCAGTACCTATTCTTTCACTATAAGGAAAGACATGTAATTTACTAAAGCCAATCCTTTTACAAGTATCTACAGTCGTTTGAAATAATTCCTCACTTTCCTTAGGAAAGCCTACAATAACATCCGTACTTATTGAAATAGTAGGTCTAAGTTTCCTTATTTGTTTTATCTTATTTTCAAAAAAATCCAAATCGTATTTTCTATTCATTAAATGTAATATTTCATTAGAACCAGCTTGTAATGGGATATGTAGATGATCAACTAATATCTTGGAATTTTTAAATACATTCAAAAATTCATCATTTAATTCTGTTACTTCTATGGAAGAAATTCTTAGTCTTTCTAAACCGTCGATTTTAATTAATCTATCTAACAAATGAGCAAAATTAGTTTCTAAATCATTACCATAATTTCCAGTATGAATACCAGTAAGTACTACTTCTTTATAACCGTTGGAAACTAAACCTTCAATTTCTTCTACAACTTTATTCTCTTCTTTACTCCGACATTTTCCTCTCACAAACGGGATAATGCAATATGTACAGAAATTATCACAACCATCTTGGATTTTGACAAAAGCTCTTGTCCTCCCAGGAAACTCTGTAATATACATATCCTCAAACTCATTTAATCTTTCACTATAATCTAATTTAATTATTTCTTTATTTTTAAAATAGTCATCTAAAACTCCTACAATAGCAGCCTTATCTTTATTACCGATAGTAATGTCTAATCCATCAATTTGATAATTTTTATTAGCAGCTATAAAACATCCCATAGCAACAACACAGGCATTAGGATTTCTTTTAATAGCCTGCTTTATCATCTTCCTAGATTTTGAATCACTATTATTAGTAACAGTACAAGTATTGATTATATAAACATCACAAATATCATCAAAATCTTTTATAACATAGCCTGCTTTTTTTAACTCATTAATAACAAACTCACTTTCATACGTATTAACTTTACATCCCAAGCTCAGTACTCCAACACTTCTCATAATATCCCTCATTTCAAGTTCTTTCATATTATAACATAAGAAAAAAGCAAATAAAAGAAAATACCAAAATTAGTATTTTCAAATATTTCAATTATTTTATTCTCTAAGAGTTTAATCTACTTTGCAAATCTTTTAGTGATAATAAAAACTCACTTGTCTTTTGCAATTCCTCTTCCGTTTGTACTGTATCAGCCTTTGGAGAAACGTTGCCAAAAACGGAAGAAAAAATCTCATTTGTTTTTTCTCTAGCGCCTTGGTACGCATGCTCACCATTTTGAATTTGTATTTCTGTCTTAGGGCCACTAACTTTAGTGACTTTTTCTTCTTTCAATTCTTCTACTAACATACTTGTTTGGATCTTCTCCTCTACTATCGTCGTTGCCTTTTTTTCTGGTTCAACGACTTCAGAATTAATGACTTGTGCCTTGCGCTTTTCTAAATCAGCAAGACTTATCGGCTCATTTCCTTCATCCGCATATTGCGTTACTTCATTAGAGGCATACATTTCATCACCACGCTTTGTCAGTTCATCCAAACTAATTATAGCATTTTCCTCCTGTTCATTCTCATAGGCTAAAATATCAATACCAGTTTTTTGTGCTTTCTCAGCCCTTTCTAATTCCTCTGTTAATCGCAATAATTCGCGAGTAGCCTCTTCCCTATCTGGCTCTGGTGATGTATAAGCCAATCCTTCTATACTTTCATGGACTTTATTAATTTGAGAATCCATCTTATCTTCAAATGACATAGAAGTATCATCTAAAGCCGCAATATTGTTAACATATACTTCTTCTATTTTCGGCTTTTCTTCATTATTACTATTATTTACAGGAGGCACAAAATCAATATCAGAAGTAATAAGTTCTGTTGACTTATTATTTTCTATAATTTCTTCTTTAACACTTTTAGCCTTTTTCTTACTGATTTTTACTCTTCTCCTATCTTCCTCAGCTTCTTCTTGTAATCTTGAATTAACTTCTTCAACTAATTTATTCAGTTTCTTAGTATTTTCTCTTTGCTTTCTTTTATCATTATTTCTATCTATTAAAAATATTAAAAAACATAAGAATAAAGCAACTGCAATAACTATATATACAACAATAATTTCTTTTGACGTTAGAAATTCAATCATATCATTCATTAACGAACACCTCTTAAACATAGTAGTAGACACTACACTCTACTAACATAATAATAACATAGTTTTAAATTAAGTACATATTTTTTTTTAAAATTAATAATATTTAATATGAAAAATAAATTTATAAAAAATACAATAATATTGATACTAGGCGGTCTTATTACCAAAATACTAGGAATGATAATAAAAATTATAATGACTAGAGCTATTACAACAGAGACATTAGGAATGTATATGCTTATAACACCTACATTAATGCTGTTGATAAATATAGCTTCTTCTGGCATACCAACAGCCATATCTAAACTTATTGCCATGGAAAAAACAAATAACAAAAAAATAATTTTCACAATAATTCCCCTACAAATAATATTAAATATGTCTCTAATGATTTTTATTTTTATTATAGCTCCATACCTTGCAAATAACTTATTAAAGAACAAAGAATTATATTTAGGTATTATAGCAATCGCTCTACTCATACCCTTTACTTCCATTTCAGCCATTATTAGAAGCTATTTTTTAGGAAAAAGTAATTCTTTACCAATAATCATTTCCAATATAGTAGAACTATTAACAAAATTATTAATATATCTATACTTTATACCAATGATAAAATTTAAAAGTAATTCGTATATAATATGTATTCTTATATTAACAAACATAATATCAGAAATAGCTTCAATTATTTCTACAAGCTTTTTTCTGCCAAAAAATATTCCTATTAGAAAGAAAGATTTTATTCCAAATGCAACATATTTAAGAGAAACTCTCTCGATATCTATACCTAATACTACGTCTAAACTAATAGGGAATATTGGTTATTTTCTTGAACCAATCATTTTAACAAATACCCTAAAGTACAGTGGATATTCAACTAAGTACATAACATATAATTACGGTATTATAACCGGATACATTATCCCATTGATAATGTTACCATCTTTTTTTACCCATGCAATATCTCAAGCATTATTACCAGCTATTTCAAATGAATACTCTAAAGGTAATATAAAAAATATAAAAAAGAAATTAAAAATTTCAATAGCTATGTGCTTAATAATTGGCTTTTTTTTCACGCTAATTTTTATATCAATTCCAGACATCTTACTTGAATTTATTTATCATACTAATAAAGGTAATTTATTTTTAAGAATATTAGCCCCCATATTCTATATCCAATATATTCATGCTCCATTGTCAGCAGTTTTAGAAGGAATTGGAAAATCAAAAGTCAATCTGACAATTGAACTAACGAGTACTACGCTAAGAATAATCTCACTCTTTATTTTTTCTTTATTTAAAATAGGCATATGGCCTTTAATAATATCTCAAACTATAAGTATCATCTTCGATGCAGTTTATACTTATATAAAAGTTGACTATTTTCTTGGATAATTTCACTAAAGATTTACAATTATTGTATAATATTGATTTAAGGAGGAATCAATTTTGAAAATACTAATAGTTGACGATGAAGAAAAAATTAGAACAGTAATACGTGAATACTGCGAAGCAGAAAACTATAATTGTGATGAAGCAGAAAATGGTATAGTAGCCTTAAATAAATTAAAATACGAAAACTATGATATGTTAATACTAGATATAATGATGCCCCAATCAGATGGTTTTGAAGTTTTAAAACAGCTACCAAAAGAATATCATATACCTACTATAATCTTATCTGCTAGAGGTGAAGAAATAGATAAATTGCAAGGCTTCAATTTAGGAATTGATGATTACCTAACTAAGCCATTTTCACCAAGGGAATTAGTTGCTAGAATAAAGGCTATATATAATAGAATCAATCCAAATATTAAAGTATATAAGTTAAATACCCTAGAAATAAATTACTCCGCTCATACTATAAAGATAGATAATAAAAAAATACAAGTAACACCTAAAGAATTTGAAATACTATCTTACTTGATTAGAAACAAAGGAATTGCTATTTCCAGAGAACAGCTTTTATCCAAAATATGGGGATATGACTATTTTGGAGATGATAGAACCATAGATACCCATATGAAAATGTTAAGAAATAACCTAGGAAAATATAGAAATAATATACAAACGGTAAGAGGTGTCGGATATAAATTCATTGAAAAAGAAGAACAATAGTTTAATTATCGAAATATGGAAATACTTCTTAATATTTTCAGTGTTAATTCTAGCATTTCTTTGGACATTTCAAGTCATATTTTTTGATAGTTATTATAAAGCAACAAAAATAAAAGATGCAAAAAACGTAGCTAATGACATAAAAAGTAGTAATGCGCATGATTTACAAAGCCTAATAAATGAAAAGTCCCTAGAAAAAGAAGTCTGTATAGAAATATCTGACAATGGAGCCATTCCTCTATATTCATCAAGATATCACGGCAAAGGGTGTTTAGCAAATGCTAATAGTATGATTTATAAAAGCGATTTCATTATATCTAATAAAGAAAATGATATTTACTATATTAAAAACAAATATTACGATAATGATACAGTTGTATATGCTTTAAAGTTAAATGACTCAAACTATGCTTTTATTAATACCTCTATTGAGCCAATAGAATCTACCGCTTCAATTCTTACCAAGCAATTGATAATAATTACAATTGTGGTATTAATACTTTCCTTTATAATTTCATTTTTTATTTCTAAGCACATTTCAAAACCAATTATAGACATAAACGATAAAGCAAAACAAATTGGTAAAAGAAAAACAATTAATTTTAAAACTAATACAAATATTACTGAGCTTAATGAATTATCAAATACTTTAAAATCAGCACAAGATGAACTAAATAAAACTAATGATTTAAGACGAGATTTAATGGCTAATATTTCCCATGATTTAAAAACTCCACTTACTATGATTAAAGCGTATGCAGAAATGTCTATTGATATACATAAAAACAATGAAGATAAACAAAGAAAAGATATGGAAACGATTATTGAAGAAGCTGATAGATTAACACTACTTGTTAGTGATATATTAACTCTTTCAAAGATGCAATCGAATGTAGAAATATTAAATATAGAAGAATTTGATATTATTGAATTAATAACAAATATCCTAAAAAGATATGAATATCTTCAAGAAACAGAAAATTATCATTTTAAATTTATACACAAGAATAAGAAAATAATAATTAAAGCTGATAAACAAAAGATGGAACAAGTAATATATAATTTAATAAATAATGCTATAAATTATACTGGCCAGGATAATACAGTAATTATAAAAGTAATAAATAATCAAGAAATAAAGATAGAAATAATAGATACAGGGAAAGGTATAAAAGAAGAAGAATTACCACATATTTGGAATCGATACTATAAAAATCAAAAGAAACACAAACGCCACTTAATAGGAACGGGATTAGGTCTTTCTATAATAAAAGAAATCCTAGAAGCGCATAACTTTAATTATGGTGTAAAGTCAATAGAAAATAAAGGTACAACATTTTACTTTTATATCAAAAAAAATTAGTACTTTCTAAAGTATAATAAAAAGAATATAAATCCTTGAAAAAATAAAACATATAGAACAAGGCAATTTATATTCTATTATTTTGAAGATATTTCTATGTTTTATTAATAACACTGCGTATGATAACTATTATTTAAATATAAGTTACAACATAAAAACCTAATTGGCCTGTAAAACACAATTAGGGTTTTAATATATTTATATAACTTTTTGAACTATACTTATTGAAGTATAAACACAGTAATTTTTCTTCTTGCTAATAGTATGTCTTCTAACTCAGAAGCCATTTCTATTTTCTTATTGTCCGCATTATCCAAGCCCTAATAAAAAAATTTATTCCAATAGCAAAACTACCATAGCTAGACTTAATATTGAAAAAACGTTTTAATATATCTTAATTACAGTTACTTTTTTCTTTATAAGATTTAATTGAATTTTTACTTTCATCAATAATATTAATATTGCCATTAGAATACTCATATTTTTTATATTCATAGACTAAATCATCATCGCTATAATTATCATTTAAATACTGACAAAAACTATCGTCATTTTCTAACCTATAATCTAGATCTTTTTTTTCTGACATATAGTAATTAATATCATTATCAATTACCTCGATTTTATCTAATTGGCGAGTTTCTTCTGATAATAAAACCTTACCATTAGTATCAAATACATTGACAGAATACATACTTTTTGATTCAACAGGACCAATTTCAGATATCATTGCAAATGCAATATTTGAATTATCAGTAAACAAGTAATATTTTATACCATTAATTAAATAACCAATATATAATTTATTATGAATTATAATATTATTATCATAATAAGCATCATAATAATACCCAGGTTTCCCATTATCATTAGATGAGACTTTAAATTTAATTTTACCATAGGAAACAATATAATCATCCTTATTAGAACTACTATAATTATTTAAATAATCTATAAAATCTTGTGGTGAATTGGCAACTTTAACATCTGGTTCTGATTTAACATTTTCCTCATTTTTATTAGTATTAGAATTATCATTTTCTAAACCACTTTTAGAAACAATTAATATTACACATAATGCACCAATAACAATAATTGATAGCAACGTTACAAATAATAAAACCACATTTGATGCTTGCTTTTTCATAATTACAACTCCTCCATTTTAATTTTACTATATTTCAATTATATAATAAAGTATTAACAAAAAAATAAATGCGCTTAGTCATTTATTTTTTATTATGGATTAATAGGTTTTCTTTCCCTTTACTAAATATATAATAAATGCTCCTAATAATGCAGCACCTGCAATTGATGCACCAATTATATAAAGAATCTGATATGACATAGGTTTTACTTTTTGATAGTAACATGTATAATCTTTGCTTTTAATTGCTTTATTTTCCATTTCTAAAAATGCTGATTGTTTTCTATCATCATTAGTTTTATTAGCAGCAATTTGCTTAATCCCACCAATACCTACAACAACTAGACCAATTATGCATCAAATAGTAATAACTTTAATTGGCAATGCTATTCTCTTTTTTGTTTCCAGGTTTTTGCGCCTTTCTGCATACTACTATAGCTTATATAAACTAAATTACCTTTAGTATATCCATATTAAAATAAATTTAAATTATCATTACTATTTTGATTATAATTTACATTAAAGTAGTATGGTTTTGTTGATTTGTACTATAATCACTATACGTTTGATTATAATATCAACTATATTTGTATCAACAATTAATGTTTCATAGTCATTAATTATTAAATTTATACTGCTGCTCTTTTTTCTATCAAATTACTTCTTTTTTCTTCTTTTTTACAACAAAAGCAACTACTAAACCGATTACTAATGCAGATAGAATTCCTATAACAATTAATAAAATAGGAGACAATGACTTATCAGTTGTAGTTACAACTTCAGTTGAACCAGGTATAGTAGACATTGTTACAAAATAATCAGAAGCATCTGTAACATCAAACTCAACATAACCATTTTCAACTTTTAATTTACTTTTTACTAGTTCAAGCTTATCATCGTTTTTTACATGAGCATAAATGTTAACTAAATC
>CADCQR010000062.1 GCA_902803685.1 uncultured Erysipelotrichaceae bacterium | reverse complement strand
ATTGGATAAATAGCGGATAATAGCAAAAATTATTGTTGGCGCTCATGACTGATATTCATATTGATACCTAATCAAGGGAGTGAAATAATGATTGATATTAAATTTAAAAAAATATGAAGAAATTCATGTTAATCCTTGGCATCAAATTAGTCATCATGAATTAAATGTATTATATGATAATTTACTAAATGCTATGAATACAACAGATGAGTATAGTTTTAAATATTTTATGGATTATTTGCTTAAAAGATTAAGCGGTTCAGAAGACGCACATACTAAATATATCAACTTGTTGACTTTATTCCATTTAATTTTAGAAAATTTGATGATGAAATATTAGTTAATTTTCCAGACGATTTAAGAGGAAATAATTTGATATCGATTAATGGAGTTCCTATAAATAAGATAATTGGGAACTAGAAGATGTACTTATTTACGGTACAGATGGTAAGAGAAATTATGAAATTGAAAAAGCGTTATTTAATAAGATGACGATGTTTGGTCTTCCTTCTTTTAGAGAATCTGATCTATTAACATATAAATTTAGAGATAAATATAGGAACATCACAGATAGAAGCATAATGAAGAATAAAAAACATGGAGTTGAATTTGATTATGATTATTATAGGTTTGGTCATAATGCAGAATATAAAGTAATAGATAATTGTTTGATTTATAATCATAGCTCTGTTCAAAATGAATTTAAAAATGTAATAGAGGATTCAATTAAGAAACTAGAGTCAGAGGATTTAAGTAATATTGATACGATTATAATTGATTTGCGAGGCAATTGGGTGGAAATTCTGCGCTTAACCAGATAGTGATGGATTATTTAAAAACACAAATCGATAAGAAATTGATATGTCTTACACATTATCGCGTGTTTTCTAGTGGAAGATATGCTCTTAGAAATCTAATTCGGCTTGGTACAATCACTATTGGAACACTTATAAATTGTTATGGTAATTCCAATTGGATAGACATAGAAAATCATTCCTTTTCAATATCTTGCCGTTATTTTCATCCGCCTATGGAAATAGGTGTGTCATCAAAAAGAGAATTTAATGAAAAAATAACTGATGATGTGAGAAAGCCATATATTTTTCATCCTGATATTGAGGTAAAACAAACAAAGTATGATTACCTAAATAATGTAGATACAGTTTTAAACTATGCACTAGAATATAGTAGAAAGACAAAACTTGGAAAGTAAATTTTATGGATGTTTAAATTATTTATGGATAATACTGATTAGTTATATACTTAGATTGATAATTATTTTTATTTTAGATATAGTAATAAAATAGAAATGTAATATAAATGTTCATTATGGATAGGAGTGAAAGTTATGAATGTAGATGAGGTTTATAATTTAATAAAAGAAATAGTTAATAAATCAAATGAGTTAAAGAATAGATATACAGATGAGGTAAATGCTAAAGTAAATTACGCTTGTATATTTTGTAAGAATGATGATGAATTTAATAGGTATATTAGAGTTTTAAAAGCAGATAAAAATAGTGTAATAAAAGATACTTATTCTGGTCCTTTGTTTAAACTGAATGGTTTAGAAACGGTAGCAGGCAAACTTAAATTACTTAAGGTTAGAAGATATGATGATAAACATTTAGATTTAGGTGACGCAGATTTCACAGTAACAAATTATTATGAATTTAAAAATAAATATCTTAATAAAAATAATTTTAAATTATTAATAAGAGATGAATGTGAAATGATTGAATTGATGGAAGAAGGAAATGATGTAAGAGCATATTTTTCAAATCCACCACTTGATGAAGCATTAGGAATTAAGTAAGGAGTGTGATTATTAATGACATGGCAATGGATTGTAAATCAAGTTTTTGCTTTTATCGGATTAGTTTTTGTTGTGATTTCATTTCAACAAAGAGATTCTAAACGATTGATTATATTTAGAAACTTTGCTACATTATTTGTTTTTATAGGCTTATGCTTTTTACAAAATATTTCTGCAATTATATTTTGTGGTGCTGGAGTAATAAGAAATTTAATTACGTTATATTTTGCCTATAAGCCAAATGCAAATAGGTATTTAAAGTATTGTTTATCATTGTTGCTGATTTTATTTATTATTGTTTTAAATATAATATATTGGGAAAATTTATTTAACTTGTATAGTATAGTTCTTGGCGCTATAGCAGTAATAACTTTTATGCAAACAAAGGCTTCTACAATTAGAAAGTTTTCTGTTTTTTCAGAGATACTATCAATTATTTATTATTTATTGTTATTTTCACCAATCAATGTTGCAATTGAAGTTACTGGACTTATAAGTGCTATACTTGGAATATTAAGATTAGATAGAAAAAAATAATAAATTATATATTGTTTGACTGGGGTTTAATATTTTTAGAAGGGGTGATTAACTTGAAAATATATTTAGTAAGGCAGGTCAATGTGAGTCTAATGTTATAGGTAGATATAATTTTATTAACGAGGATATAACTGAAAAGGGAATTAAGCAAGCTGAAGATTTAAGAGAAAAAATAAGAAATATTGATTATGATATTATGATAGCATCTCATCTCCTCTTATAAGAGCTTTCCATACTGCAGAAATAATTAATGTTAATAACAAAGCGTTAATAACTGATGATAGATTAGTTGAGAAGAAGTCTGGTTCGCTAGAAGGAAAGTCAGTTAATGTAACAGATAGGGATGACTTTTGGGATTATTATACAGATGCTAAATATGGTACTGAGGAACGAATCCCAGATTTGTGTAATAGAGTAAAGAACTTTTTAGATGAATTAAAAACTAAAGATTATAAGAGTGTTTTAGTAGTTGCTCATAGTGGAGTATCAAAAGCTTTTTATGTATATTTTAATGGTGTTCCAGCAGATGGCAAATTACTTAATTTAGGATTAAAAAATACAGAAATAAAAGAATGTGAATTATTATAGTATAGTAAAGTTTTAGTGATAGTAAAAGAACTAGAAATAATAAAAGTTTTATTTAATAAAGTGTTAGAAATATATGTGATTAAAACGATTGATATCTATAAAAAAGTAAGAATAATTGATGTAAAATAAGCAAATTATTTAGCGTATTTTATTAGAATTTTTTAAAGGTGAATGTATGAAAGTATTATGTACGGCATTTAATGGTAAAACTAATTCCTCTAAGGTTTTACTTGATACAATTATTAATGTTGATAAATTATATTTAAAGAATAGTTTTAATACCAGCGTTATTCAATTGGAGGAGAAAATTAGTAACAATGATTATGACTTAGTAATTTCATTTGGGCAAGCTCTTATTGACAAAGATACTATTAAAATAGAAACTAAGGCTATATTAGGCGAGTATTATGAAACAAATTATGATTATTCTGAGTTAGAGAATGAATTAAAAAAACATTATAATGTTGTAGTATCAGAAAATGCTGGTAATTATTTATGTAATAATGTATATTATCATGGGCTTAAGTATATTTCAGGTAATAAATTGAAAACTAAGATGATATTTATACATATACCTAAAATGAAGAATATAACCGATGTAAAACTTATGGCTAGTATATTGAATAGTTTAATTATTATGATTAAGGAGTAATTTTTATGGCAATATCAAATTTTAATCTAAGGAATATGAAAAATTATTTTATTATGCATGGGTTTGTTCAAGGGAATATTGATAATTGGTATCCTTGGATAAAAAGACAAATTGATTCTGATGATAAGTTATGCGTAATACCACAATTCCCTATAGATATTGAACATCAGAATTATAAATCATGGAAGATTATTTTGGATTCCTATAAAGATAATGATATGATTAATGATAAAACTGTGTTAATTGGTCATTCAACTGGTTGTTCTTTTATTATAAAATATATTTTAGATAATCGTATTAAAGTATCAAAAATAGTTTTAGTAAGTGGTTTTAATAATTTTTTTGCTGATGACCCTCAAGATTTACATAACAAAGTTAATGTAACATTTTATGTAAAAGATAACGATTTAAGAAAAGTTAATAATTATGCAAATGAAGTTATTTGTTTGTATGGAGATGATGATCCATATATTCCGCAAGTTGTGTTACATGATTTTTCTGAAAAGTTAAATGCAAAAGAAATAATTATTTCCAATGGTGGGCATCTAAATACGAAAGCAGGCTATGGTTCTTTTGAAGAGTTATTAAAGTATATCAATTAAGATATTATGAAAAATTGTAGGATATATAAAATCATCAGTTGCATCTAATTTGATGATTTTTTTAATAATCTATATTTAAAGCTACAAAGAAAATATATTTAAATAAATTATGTTATAATGATTTGTATAAACGCATGAAACTATTATAAAAAACTGTGAGGTAATAGCTATGAAATATACAATTGATGAAGCAATAATTTTTTCAAATAAAAATAATTTAGATAAATGGGTTCAGTTGTTTTTAAGAGACGGAAGTTATAAAAATGCTAACCCTAATATAGCACTGGCCGATGGGCTCTTATTAGAAAAAAGATTCTATATAGGCCCTGTTTTAATTGATTTAGATAGTATTATAACAGTAAGAACTGAAATGGATTTAGAAGGAGATGAATTAAAATATTATGAAGAAGTAGTGGAAAGAATTTCTAAGAATTATAAAGATTATAATTTGCCACCATTTATTGTGGAATATAAGAATAATAAGTTATATTTAACTGATGGCAATCATAGATTTAGTGCACTAAAAAAATTAGGTGTTAATAAGTACTATGTGATAATATGGGGAAATAAGAATCTAGAAGAAGATATTTCTAAATATTTAGCTTCTGTATTTAGTATTGTAGGTGAGTAATTTATGGTGAAAAAAAGAATTGGCTTAGATATTGACGACACAATTTGTAATACCAATTTTGTATTGATGAAATATGCATTTAAATATAATAAAGAGCATGGTAATAAGCCTTTGCTTAAATATAATACAAATAATTTTGCTGAAGTATTTGGTTGGAGTGATGAAGAAGTATATGATTTTTTTAGACTTATTATTTAGAAGCTTTGAATGAGATAGAACCAAAATTTTATGTTAGCGAGATTTTAAGAAAATTGCGGGAGGAAAATTATGAAATTGTCTTTATAACGGTTCGGAATGACAGAGAATGTGCCGGTGAAGGTGAAGCCCGTAGAATTACTTTAGAATGGTTTGAAAAATATGGAATTCCTTTTGACGAATTATATTTGGATGTACAGGATAAAAAAGTATTTTGTGAGAAAAATGACATAGATATTTTTATGGATGATTTTTATAATAAAGTTCATTTACTTGAGAAGAAAGATTCTATAGATAGGAAATGATAAGTAGAATTTGATTTAATGTTATTTATTATTAATTTTTTAGGAGTGTAAAAAAATATAATGTTATTGTTGTATTTGATAGGAATATGAAAAAGACATTTATGTGTAAGAGAACAAAAGATCCTTATGTTGGAATGTATAATTTAGTAGGTGGTAAAATTGAAAAAGATGATGATAGGTTAAACGAAGCATATCGTGAATTAGTCGAAGAGACGGCTTAAAGCTAAAATATTTTATGAATATTGAATACGTTGCGTTTGGTAAGACTTTAGAAGTATATGATGGCATCTTAAATAAAGATGTAGAATTGATAGAAGAGGTTAATAAACTAGAGCGGGTTGATATTAATGATGATTTTTTCAATATCAATAAATATGCTGATGAGGGGAATATGGTCATATAAGTGAAGAAATAAAGATTGATATTCATAAATAATAGTTATTGAGAGTAATTTTTTATTGAAAAATACTAGTTATTATTATAGTTAATAAAGTACATATGTGTGGTGATGGATAATGATGTAGATAAAATTAGAAATTTATACAAGTGGAACAAAAAGTAAAGTTTCCATATTTATCTGGTACAAAAATATGTAATTATTGGTTATATGTAATTTATCAGTATACTGATAGGAAATATAAAAATATAGAAAAATTAACTGTTGCTCCTGATACTCAAGTTATTAAAGCAACACATAGATTATGGTTAATTGATGATAACGAGTTAAATAGAAGTGATATACAGGAAATTGCAATTAATAGGTGGAATGAATTGTTTAAGAATACAAAATATAAGCCAATTGATATACATACTCCTTTATGGTTGTGGAGTAGAAACGGATTTAGAGCTTTAATATAGCTAGTATATGTTGTACAATATTGGAAAGATATACTGGCATAAATTTTGGTAGATATTGTGCTAATCTACTTTTTCTATGTTATAATTTTAGTGATTTATACGTTAGAAGTTTGGATTAAGGAGATAAAATATGATTGATAAAGTTGGAGGAGTTATATTAAAGGATAAAAAAATATTAGTTCAAAGAAAAAATAATAATCGTGAAGAATGCATCATTCCTGGTGGAAAAAGGAAAAATGGAGAGAGTGACTTTGAAACTTTAAAAAGAGAATTATATGAAGAATTAACAGTAGATTTAGTTGATACGGAATTTATTGGTGGATATGATGATATTGCAGTTTTTTCTAATGAGCCAATACATGTTCAAACCTATATCGCAACAATAAAAGGTGATATAAAATGTAATAATGAGATTAAGGAAGCAATTTGGATAGATAGAGATTATGCTAAAAAAGGTATAAAAGTAGGAAGTATATTAGGCGAACATGTTATTCCAAAATTGATAGAAAGGGGATTAATGTAAATGATTTTGATAAGTGCCTGTTTAGTTGGGATTAATTGTAAATATAATGGCAAAAATAATTATAATGAAAAAGCAATGGAATTAGTTAAAAATGGACAGGCAATACCGATTTGTCCAGAGCAATTAGGTGGTTTATCTACGCCAAGAAATCCTGCTGAAATAAAAACGATTAATGGTGAACAGTGTGTGATTGATAATAGTAACAAAGATGTGACGGATTCGTTTGTAAAAGGCGCTAATGAGGTGTTAAAATTGGTACACGAACTAAATGTTGAGAAAGTAATATTACAGTCGAGAAGTCCTTCTTGTGGGGTAGGCAAAATATATAGTGGTAATTTCGATGGCAACTTAATTGATGGTAATGGGATATTGGCGCAGTTGTTACTAGATAATAATATTGAAGTTATAGATATTGAAAAATATAATCAAGGAAAATAATAAGATTATTGATACTGATGATAACACCTAAGAAGCTTTCTCATCTTGTAAGATGATTCTTATTATACAGATAAAACTATATTTCTGTGTACAATATTATTGGAATTTAATTTGAATAGTGTTATTTATTAGAATGAGGTTTTAAAATATTTGTTGAAAAAATATAAATAGTTCTTATAAAAATGTTATTTATATTTGACGCTATTATGAGTGAGGTTTATGGAATATGAATATAAAAGAAATAGAATTAAAATATGCAGATTTGATAAAAAAGGCACAAGACATCATGAAAGATTTAGATGACCCAGTTCATGGAATAGAACATATGCGTGGTGTAGTAGAAAATACTATTATATTATTGAATAAACAAAATGATGCTGATAAGGAAGTTTGCATTTTATCTGCATATTGGCATGATGTTGGAAGAAAATTTGGTAAAGAAAATCATGAAGTAAAGAGTGCAGAAATGTTGAGGGAACAATTGAAAAGACTTAACTATGATGGTGATTTTATTGATAAATGTTATAATGCTATATATAAACACGGGGAGAAGACTATACCTGATACATTAGAGGGAATAATTGTTAGAGATGCAGATAAATTGGATTATTTTGGGATTAGAAGATGGAATGAATGCATTAAAAGAAACGTTAGACTACCAAGAATTTTTTTAGGGTTAAAAGATAAATTGTTGTTACTGGATTATTCTAAAGAATTATATAATACCAGGGTACAGGAATGGTTAGATTTTTTACGCGAAATCACTCTTGATAAATAGTAATTTTATAAAAATATAAATTGACCATTTGAAGTTTAAAGAATAATAATATAATATTATTTATTAGTTAGATGACAATATGGATAATAAAATAGGTGTTTATCCAATTAATCGGCTAAAAAGGGAGTTGTTTGTATGTATTTGAAAGAGTATTTAGAACAATTTAATGATAAGAAAATTAAACTTTTTGTTGATATGGATGGAGTTATTGCAGATTATATATTTGGTTCTGCTCAGGATTATGATCAGAAAAGACCTTTGTATGATAGTATAGATAAGTTAGAAATTGTTTCTAAAATGCCGAATGTTGAATTATTTATATTTTCGGCAACCAGATATTCATCTGGTATTGAACAAAAGCATTGGTGGTTAGATATGTATGCTCCATTTTTTAAGCGAGAGAATAGAATTATAATTTCAAGAGAAGAAAATAATATGACTGCTTCATCCATTTTAAAAGCTGAATATTTAGCCAGTTGTGAAAGAGATGGAAGTGTATTGGTTCTTATCGATGACGATCCTAAAAATTTAAAAGATGTAAGAAGACTTAATGAAGATATAATTTTGTTGAAAGATACGGTATTAGTTGATGATACAGCTCGCAAAATGAAGAAAGATACCAAATCTGTTGAAGAAAATGTAAAACGTATATAAGAACTATAAAAAATTAAGGAAAACAATACCTAGAATCAGAATAAAACTAATATAAACTGTTTGGTGTTGATTTGTCTAATTTTAATTGAAATTTCTATAAAATAAAGAAAATGAATATCTAAGTGATAAAATTGATGAACTATATGTAAGAAAGGAGCAGATATAAACTTCAAAGACAGATACAAACCAGTAGAAAAAAATATAGTAAAAATTTGTTATTATTAATTAAAATAGAAAGTTTAATTTAAAAATAGCATCTTTTTATTTGTTCTTCTATTTGAGAATGAAGAAGAAGCAATGATTCTAATTTTATTTCAAATATATCGTTTGATGAACCATTGTATTTTTAGCTAGATATGAAAGAGATGGTAGCATATTAATTCTAATAGATGATGATCCCAAAAATTTAAAAGATGTAAGAAAGCTT
>CADCQR010000061.1 GCA_902803685.1 uncultured Erysipelotrichaceae bacterium | reverse complement strand
CATCACAACTAATTTCTAATTTTTCAAGCATTTCGTAACACGTATTCTTAAGAGTAATTTTGCTATTATCTCCATTCTCTAATTTTTCACAATCAAACTGCACAAAGCCATCATTATTAATTTTGTTAGCATCTATAGAATTAATTTTATAAGCATTACTTTGAATTATTTTTTTTATCCAATATGTACCATATTTAGAATCGACATCATCATAGTTTTCTCTTACTTCATATTCACCCATCTGCGGATAAAAATTGCTGAATATTAACGAAAAAATTAAACTAACGCATAAAGCTACTACTAATGTCTCGGCAAGTACAAAGCCTCTATTATTTAAAACATTCTTTTTCATTTTTGTTCCCCATTCTTGCTATTATGATAAAACTATTATATAATAAATTATAGTAAAATTCCATAGAAAGTAGACAAAAGGGGTTGAAATAATGGAACAGGAAGAAAATAAAGTATCGGCAGAAGAAACAACAGCTAATACACCCGCTACTAATAAATCGAAAGATAATTTTCAAGTTACTTTTGATTTTAGTAAGACACCAATTACACAAATTGCCGATTATATAATAATTGCAGCTTCAAAATATAATACTTCTGATATTCATTTTGACCCTCGGGAAAATGGAATGATGGTCAGATTTAGAATAGATGGTGATTTACAAGATTACTCATTTATTCCAAAGGCTTATGAAAGAAATCTAACTACACGTTTAAAACTTTTAGCAAACATGAATATAACAGAATCTCGCTTACCTCAAGATGGTGCTATTAAAGGAATATTTGGAGATACATATCTAGATATGCGTGTTTCTTGTTTGCCGCTTAATGAGGGTGAAAAAATAGTTATTCGTATTCTTGATTATACAAGATCACTACAAGGAATTGATTGTCTAGGTTTTCACCCTGATAATCTGGCAAAATTAAAAAGAATGATGGCGGCACCAAACGGTATAATACTAACAACAGGGGCAACTGGATCTGGTAAATCAACTACAACTTACTCTATTCTTCAGGGATTAAATACTCCAGAAACAAATATAATTACTGTTGAAGATCCGATTGAGATGAACATCCAAGGAATAAATCAAGTGCAAGTTAATGCCGAAATAGGTATGACTTTTGCCGCTGCATTACGTTCTATTTTACGTCAAGACCCAAATGTAATATTAATTGGAGAAATTCGTGACTCAGAAACTGCCCAAATTGCCGTTCGTTCAGCAATTACTGGGCACTTAGTTTTATCTACTATCCATACAAACAATTCCTTAGCAACTATTGAACGTCTTATGGATATGGATGTTGAGCGTTACTTATTATCTACAGCTTTAGTAGGAATAATATCACAAAGATTGGCTAAAGGTATTTGTCAAAAATGTCGTTTTCAAAGAGAAGCAACTCCATATGAAAAGAAAATATTTAGGAACTTTTTAAACACAGAAGTAACTGTGCTTTGGGATGCTAATCCAGATGGATGTGAAAATTGCCGTAAAGGTTACAAAGGGCGTATAGCAATTCAAGAGGTGTTAGAGCTTGATGATGAAATAAGAGCAGCATTAACTATCGAAGGATTATCAAAAGATGAGCTTCGAAAAATGGTATATACTGAAAAGACTATTACCATGCTTCAAGACGCTCTAATTAAATGTTTAAACGGAGAAACAAACTTCGAAGAGGTATATCGTGTTATTGAAATGGAAAACGATGACGGAGAAGATTATGTATCTGAGCTTACCCGCGCTATTCGTGACGCTAGAGCTCAAAATGGTCTAAATCCTGTAGTCGCAAACGGTGTTGCACCAGTAACAGTTGCTACCCCGGCAACGATAAATGCCTCAAATCTTACAATAAAGGTAGAAAATGCCCAAGTACAACAACAGTCAGTACCAACAGAGTCGAGCTCTAATTCAAGCGAACCAGTTAACGCTAGTGCACCTACAACGAATACAGATTTAACTGTTCCTGCAACAATAAATTTAAATGTAGATGCTGGCGTTCAACCACAATTACCAAATGTAATTAATGGATTAAAAGAAAATATTAACACGGCTGTTAATGAAGCAATCCAAACAAATTTGCAAACTGCACTAGACAATAGTACTATAAAAACAGAATCCACTATCAACATGAATGTTGGTGGTCAAGAGAAAGAAATTGAAAGCGCTATAAATAGAATATTAGAAGAAAAATTATCTAATCAAGTACTTAACACAAACACTACTAACAACGCGATAGAACAGAAAATGATTGATGAAGCTGTTGATAAAAAAATAAAAGAATTAGCAAGTGCGCAATTCAATCAAGGGCTTGAAAAAGAAATGATTGATGAAGCTGTTAACGAAAAAATAAAAGAATTATCAGCCACACAGTTCAATAAAGAACTTGAAAAACAAATGATTGACGAAGAAATAAACAAACGTATTAGTCAGTTGTCTATTACCAATTCTATAAATAATAATCTTCAACAAAAAGCGCTAGACACTGTCATAAGTAATAGTATTAATCAGGTTCCAGCAACAACTGTTATCACTGCAGCACCACAAATTACTACAGATCAAAATATATCTGTTAGCGACACTATACCTAATATTCAACCTGTACAAACAGTTTATGTTCCAGTAGTAACTAATCCAATACAAGCTATTCCAATAGCTGTACAAGAAACAACTGATTCTGACATACCAAAATCGGTTAATGAAAAAGGTAACAATGAAATTGCCACTAATATTGATACATTATCAGAAGAGGTTGTTCAACCTACTGTTGAGCCTATTCTAGATAATTCTTATGTAGAGCAAGAAAT
>CADCQR010000060.1 GCA_902803685.1 uncultured Erysipelotrichaceae bacterium | reverse complement strand
AGCATATAGTGTTGGAGAAGCAAGAACATCAAGAGGACCTGGAAGAAGAGAAATTGGACATGGTGCACTTGCTGAAAAAGCATTAGTTCCTGTAATACCAAGTATAGAGGAATTTCCTTATGCAATAAGGGTCGTATCAGAAGTATTAAGCTCAAATGGATCAACATCTCAAGCAAGTATATGTGGTAGTACATTAGCACTTATGGATGCTGGTGTTCCAATAAAGGCTCCAGTAGCTGGAATTTCAACAGGACTTGTAACAGATCCAGAAAATCCAGATAATTATGTAATGCTTACAGATATTCAAGGCTTAGAAGATTTCTTTGGAGATATGGATTTTAAAGTTGGTGGGACACATAAAGGAATTACAGCAATACAAGTAGATATTAAAATTGATGGTTTATCATATAAAATAATTGAAGAAGCATTTGAAAGAACAAAAATAGCAAGAAAATATATCTTAGATGAAATAATGCTAAAACAAATAGCAAAACCAAGAGAACAAATATCAAAATATGCTCCTAAAATTTTAACAACAACAATAAAGGTAGATAAAATTCGTGATGTAATAGGCGCAGGAGGAAAAACTATAAATAAAATTATTGATGAAACTGGTGTAAAAATGGATATAGAAGATGATGGAAAAGTATTCATTTATACAACAGATCAAGAAAAAGGACAAAAAGCATTAGACATGGTATTAGATATAGTTAGAGAAATTGAAGTTGGTGGAATATATAAAGGAACTGTATCAAGAATAATGCCATTTGGTGCATTTATAGATTTAGGAGCGGGAAAAGAAGGATTACTTCATGTTTCAAAAATATCTAAAAAACGCATAGAAAAAGTTGAAGATGTATTAAGAATCGGAGATACAACACTTGTAAAAGTAATAGATATAGATGAACAAGGAAGAATAAATCTAAGCAGAAGAGAAATTGAAGAATAAAGATATAATTTAAATAATATTATTTTTGTAGGGGCAGGCCTTGCGTCTGCCCAAATTATTAATAACTGAATTTAATTTTATTGTACGTAATCTGTAGGGGCAGGGTTCCACCCCTGCCCTTTGTGAAAAAATGATATTAATCATATATGCGGGCGATTAAAATCGCCCCTACATATTTTTATATAATAAATAACGATAACAATAATGTTTTAACAAAACAGGAAAAATTTTACTAAATATTAATCAAAATATTGAAAAAAATAGTATAATAGTAGTATAATATAATAGTATGCAAAATAATATAGTACAAAGATATATAATTAAGGAGAAAAAATGGAATATTTATATGTATTACAACAAGCATTAATATGGATAATAACTATATTTTGGTTATATCAATTATTAGTAAGTCTATGTTCATTAATAAAATTAAAAGATAAACCATTATTAATAGAAAAAGAGCATAGATTTATGGCAATTATCCCTGCACATAATGAAGAAACAGTTGTAGCAAATTTAGTAGAAAGTCTAAAAAAACAAAACTATCCAAAAGAATTATTAGATATTTATGTAATAGCAGACAACTGCACAGATAATACTGCAAAAGTAGCTGAAGATGCCGGAGCAATAGTTTATGTAAGAAATCACGCAACTCAAAAAACAAAAGGATATGCACTTCAATGGTTCTTACAGCAAAAGATAAAAGAAGAAGCACCATATGATGCATTTTGTATATTTGATGCAGACAACATTGTAGATAAAGAATTTATAAAAAACATGAACAAAAAGCTATGTCAAGGTGAAGACGTAGTTCAAGGATATAGAGATATAAAAAATCCAACAGATAGTTGGGTTGCATCTGGATATGCAATATTTTATTGGATGATGAATAGATTTTATCATTTAGCAAGATATAATTTAGGCCTTTCACCATTAATCAATGGAACAGGTTTTATGGTTAGATTTGATGCAATAAAACCAGATGGTTGGGTTACAAAAACATTAACTGAAGATATAGAGTTTTCATTACAAAGAATAATTAAAGGTAAAAAATTAGGTTGGGCAACAGATGCAATTGTATATGATGAACAACCTGTTGGATTCAAACAAAGCTGGTCACAAAGATCAAGATGGACTGTTGGACATATACAGTGTATGGAAAATTATACAAAGCAACTCGCAATTGCTGTTAAAGAACATAAGACAATAATGAATGTTGATGGACTACTTTATATAATAGGGAGTATTCCAATGTTTATTATTACATTAGTATTGTTATTAGTTAATTTAGGATTATATTTAGGCAATTCAATGACAGCACAAGATTTAATAATAAGCTATTTAAGATATATAATTCCAACATTTTTATTACCAATTCTAACAGCAATTATGATAATGCTACTTGATAAAAGACCTATAAAACCTATGATTAAAGGATTAATTTGTTATCCATTATTTTTAGGATCATGGTTATTAATAAATTTTAAATGCTTATTCAAGAGACAAACTACATGGGAAAAAATTGAACATGTCAGAGATATAAAAATTAATGAGGTTGTATAAAAAGAGCAAAAGTGACGTGTAACTTTACCCGTCACTTTTTAGTATATATTTTTAAAATACTGTAAATTTATATAAAAATTTAGTGGTCGGACACTGTACGACCCTTTATATGTGAAAGGAATGTTAAATTTGTATAACATATCAAATATTGAAGTATATGCTTTTGTTGGACCTTCAGGAACAGGAAAAAGCTATAGAGCACAATATGTAGCTGGAGAAAATGATATAGAATATATAATAGATGATGGATTATTCATAAAAGGTAATGAAGTAATAGCTGGTAATTCTGCTAAAAAAGCTCCAACAAAGATAGAAACTGTAAAAAAAGCATTATTTATTAATGAAAAAGAACAAAAAGAAATAATAGAAGCTATTAAAAAGTATAAACCTAAAAAAATTATGATTTTGGGTACTTCAGATAGCATGGTAGAAAAAATTAGCATAAATTTAAAATTACCTAAAATATGTAAGACAATATATATAAATGAAATTGCAACAAAAGAAGAAATGGAAACAGCAAGAAGAGTAAGAGTTGTTGAAGGTAAACATGTAATACCAGTTCCAACATTTGAAATAAAAAAAGATTTTTCAGGTTATATTCTAGATCCACTTCAAATTTTCAAATCAAAAGGAATTGGAAAAGAGCCGTATATGACGGAAAAATCAATAATTAGACCTACATTTAGTT
>CADCQR010000059.1 GCA_902803685.1 uncultured Erysipelotrichaceae bacterium | reverse complement strand
GTCAATATTAAACTATTCTCATCTTGATTGATTGCTATTATTCCCTCCATATAAAAATCATCTTTGGCACTAGATAATTTATATACAAAGCATTTGTTATAGTTGCTTATTAAATAAATTGAAGAAAATGCGAAAGTAAGTAAAAGGATGGTAAATATTAATACTATTATAGTCTTTATGTATTTTTTCTTAAAAAAATTGCTATAGGCGCCTATGCTAGAAAGCG
The DNA here is from genome assembly GCA_902803685.1 of uncultured Erysipelotrichaceae bacterium. Next base: position 6,039 of record CADCQR010000059.1, on the reverse strand, counting down.
CCATTTCACTAGCAGATTCTTTGGTAATATATTCATTTACTTTCTTTCCTGTTAATATTTCTGTTACATTAACTTCTAATATTTTGCTTAACTCATTTAATAAACCAATATCTGGAGCACTAATACCACGTTCCCATTTAGAAACTGCTTTACCACTAATCCCTAGCTTTTCTCCTAATTGACTCTGGGTTAAATGCATAGATTTCCTTGTTTCTGCGATAAAACGCCCCATTTTTTGTACATCCATAACAAAGATTCCTCCATAATATCAATTAATCAGCTTAAAGAAAGCTTATCACATTTTATAATCAAATCAAACGAGAATATATAATTTTATCTATTTTTTTCACCATCTCCATTTCCGACTGCAAGTTTATTTTTCAGTCAATAAAAATTTACCACTACAAGTTTATTAAATTAAATCCACCATTTGGCGATTTTTGTAAACTGATAGTTTACCAGATAATTTTTCCATATTTTTAATTATGTAATATAACAAATTAAACTGTTTTTATATTTTTTTCCATGTTAAATTTTACCTTTGATTTTTATTTCAGATGCACCTTATAAAATTAATTTTATTCACAGGTGCGGATAAAGTAACAACTGCAGTAATATCAGGTGATGCTGATATTGGATTTTGTGGTAGCGAAGCAACAATTTATGTATACAATGGTGGTGAAAAAGATTATTTAAAGACTTTTGCACAACTAACTCAGAAAGATGGATCTTTTATAGTATCTAGAGATAAAATAAATAATTTTACAATGAATGATTTGGTTAATAAAAAAATAATTGGAGGCCGTGCTGGCGGTATGCCCGAAATGATACTTGAATATGTAATAAAAAAGAACAACATTGATATTAATAAAGTTGACATTGATACTAGTATTGCCTTTGCTGCGATGAGTGGCTCATTTATAGGTGGTAATGGTGACTTTGTTTCTCTATTTGAGCCAACTGCTTCTGAAGTATCAGCCCAAGGCTATGGCTATATAGTCGCATCGCTAGGAGAGCTTGCCGGTGTAATACCTTATACGTCTTATTCAGCAAGACAAAGTTTCTTGGATGAGAACCCAGAACTAATAGAAAGCTTTACCAGAGCAATTCAAAAAGGGCTAGATTACGTTAATACAAGTAATAGTACAGAAATCGCAAAAAGTATAAAACCGCAATTTGCAGATACAAAAATTGAAGTTATTAAATCGGCAATTGATAGTTACAAAAAAATTGATGCTTGGCCTAAATCTACAAATTTTAGCAAAGAGTCATTTAACCATCTTCAAGACATAATGTTAGATTATGGTGCAATACGCAAAAAGGTTGACTATTCAAAATTAATTTATGTTAAATAGAAAAATAATATTAGATGTCCAAAATTTAAGTAAAAAATATCAAGACACTTCTGGAGAAGTAGTTGCTTTAGATAATATAAATTTCAGTGTATATGAAAATGAATTTGTTTCAATTGTTGGTCCAAGCGGGTGTGGGAAATCAACTATTCTTTCAATATTATCTGGGATTGACAAAATGTATTCTGGAAATATTAATATAAATAAAAATCTAAAAACAGGATATATGTTGCAATATGATGCTTTATTTCCGTGGAAGACAATTTTAGATAACTGCTTATTAGGGCTAAAAGTCGCAAATAAATATAATGAAAAAAGTAAGGAAAAAGTCGTTAATTTACTAAAAAAATATGGCCTTGGAGATTTTATCAATAAATATCCAATTAGTTTATCTGGAGGAATGAAACAAAGAGTAGCTCTAATAAGAACATTATCTTTGGATCCTGATATACTACTTTTAGATGAGCCATTATCTGCACTTGACTCTCAATCACGCATTTCTATAGGAGAAGATATTTTTAATATAATAAAGTCTGAGCATAAAACAGCCATTATGGTAACGCACGACTTATCTGAAGCTCTATGTACTTCCGATAGAGTAATAGTACTTAGTAAGAGACCTTCACATGTCAAATCTATATATGAGGTACCTTTTAATAACTTAGCTTATAGCTCAAGAAAATTGCACTTAGATTTCAATAAACTAGAAAATAAGATTTGGGGTGATTTAGATGTCAACTGAATCAAAAGAAAGAATATCCTATATAAGAGAAAAAAGAAAGAAAAAAATTATTGTTATGCTTTTTAGATTTTTAATATTAGTAGTGTTCCTATTCGGCTGGGAACTATCTGCAAAAATGAAGTTAATAAATACATTTATATTTAATAGTCCTAGTATTATTATAAAAACTATATATTTACTTTATACTGATGGTACATTATTCAGCAATATCATAGTCACACTAAATGAAATAATAATTAGTTTTATTTTGTCATTTTCTCTTAGTTTTTTACTTGCTACTGCGATGTTAGCTTGGCCAATGTTTTCAAAGATTATTTCCCCATATTTAACCGTACTAAATTCTTTGCCAAAAGTTGCATTAGGTCCACTCATTATCATTTTTGCAGGGGCTGGTAATACTGCAATTATAATAATGGGACTGTTGATTAGCATTTTTGTTACTACACTAAATATATATGGATATTTTTTTAGTACTAATTGCCAATTTATAATGCTGATGAAAACTTTCCAAGCAAGTAAGTTAGAAATTTTTAAAAGAGTAATAATACCTAGTAATTTATCTAATCTATTTGAAGCACTAAAAATTAATTTATCCATGAATTATATAGGTGTTATAACTGGAGAATTATTAGTCTCTAAAAGTGGGCTAGGCTACCTTATAAATTATGGTTCATCAGTCTTTCACATAGATTTAGTTATGACTAGCATATTTATTTTGTCAGTTTTATCCTTCATAATGTATATTTTCATTGAAACAATTAGCAAAAAAATAAATCTACACTATAATTCAATCAACTAGGTGAAAAAATCAAGGTAATTACTAATTCCTTGATTTTTTTAATATATTATATGTTTTATACATTTTATTAATTTTTGCCAAAGGCGGTAAATGATAACATCAAGCCACCGCAAATATTGGCAGAATGTTCATCGTATCCATATTCACCAAAAGTAAATACTGTTATAAATGGAACTCCCTTAGATTCTTTAACAAGTTGTTTATGCACTTCTTCTAATCTATCACCAATTCCAAGTTTTCTTCCGCCGCAATGTATTAGAATATAAGCTGCTGGATCTGTATATAACTGCTTCTTTACATCTTTTAATGTGCCACCTGTTGAATTAATTAATTCATCTATTGAAGCTTCTAGTTGTATTATTGCTGTTCCTGGCACAACTTTATTTCCGAGTGTTATTGTATCGTCAGTTGTTGTCTTTGTTCCCATATCGTTGCCAAACATTGGATGGCGTATAACTGTTAAGTTACCAAGAGGATCTTTTACACCCAATGGTTTTGTAATGGATGCCTTTAATAAGTTCTGACCTATTAAAGAATCTTGTTTTACATTAATCCATTGTGAATATTTTTTCAGTGCTGAGATTCCATCAATTGATACCAGTGTACGATTATCTTTAACTTCTGTAATTATACCAACATTAGACGTCTCATTATAATCACCTGTGTATGATGTAACAATTTCATTATCTGTGTAGAAAAATGCAACAGCAACCCCATCACTAAATACTTTATCATTACATATAATCTTCCAATTTCCCTCAACTGTATCATCTGCTGCGCTTCCTCCGAACATTGGTACTCTTCCAATTACATCCTGAATTCCCATTAAATATTCTTCTTCTTCTTTTGGACTAGCAACCATATAAAAATATGCTGGCGCTCTGGTTGTTTTTGCGTTTTCAACCGCTTCAATAGCAACCTTTCTTCCAATTGATCGGGCGTCTTTTCCTGCTTCATGACATGCAACACCTACTACCATATCTGGGTCATCTAATGTCAACATGCCTACGAACCCGTTTTCAGAAGACACTATTCCTTCTGGTGTCATTATGCATCCAGAACTTGTACAACCAATGATAGGATATTGACTGTCATTGACACTTCTTATACCTCTAATTACTTCTTTAATATCGTTTTTTACAGATGTGTATAAAAAACCTAATTTGGTGTATGCCATTTCCTTTGTTGCCAATTCTGCTGTTTGAATACCGGCAGTGAAACTATCTAGCTCGATACTTTGTCCAACTTTAGATTTTAACATAATTCTACCCCTTTTCTCTAGTAAGCTTCCCTATATATTTCAATAATATCATCTACACTTACTTCTCTAGGATTTCCAGGAGTACACGCATCATTTATTGCTTGCTTTGCTAATGTTGGTAGCATTTCTTCTGGAATTCCAATTTCTCGTAATGTTTGTGGTATATTTAGGCGTTTTGATAGTGAACTTATTGCATCTACAACTTTTTCCACAGCTTCTTCATCTGTAGTGTTGGACATGTCAATACCAAAGGCAGATCCCATATTTCTATATAATTCTGGACACACTTTTCCATTAAATTTTAAAACATGAGGTAATAGTAATGCATTTGCAACACCATGAGGAGTATCGAAATAAGCTCCAAGCGAATGAGCCATTGAGTGAACGATTCCTAATCCAACATTTGAAAATCCCATACCTGCTATGTATTGTGCATATGCCATCTTTTCAATTGCTACTTTATCTTTTTCATTAGCAGCTTTTTCAAGATTTTTATATATCAAAGCCATTGAATTTATATGAAAAATATCCGGTATTAGCCATCCTGCCTTAGTTATGTATCCTTCCATAGCATGTGTTAAAGCATCCATACCTGTAGCAGCGGCCAATCCTTGTGGCATACCATCCATTAAATCAGGATCTACGATTGCTACTACTGGTATGTCATGAACATCTACGCATACCATTTTTTTAGTTCTTGTCTCATCTGTAATAACGTAGTTAATAGTTACTTCTGCAGCTGTTCCTGATGTTGTTGGTAATGCGATTAATGGCAATCCCTTATTTTTTGTATCTGCTACGCCATCTAGACTTACTACATCATTAAATTCTGGATTAGTTACTATAATTGAAATTGCCTTTGCAGTATCAATGACACTTCCTCCACCTACTGCTACAATACAATCTACATTGTTAATATTTGCTATTAATAACCCATCTTGTACATTCTTTACCGTTGGATTTGGTTTTACACCATCAAACATATAATATCCTATCATATTATGTTCTAAAACTTTTGTTACTTTATCTACTAATCTATTATCATATAATGTTTTATCAGTAACAATTAATACTTTATGATAACCTCTTGCTTTTACTTCTTTCGCTAAATTATTCCTAGCGCCGCGACCAAAGTATGAAGTCTCATTAAGAACAATTCTATTTACCATATACTAGCCTCCCTATTCTAGTAATAATTATAACATAATTTTATTATTATAAAAGCTTTTTTTATCATTAATACACAATTACCTTAATTTTAATTTGAATTTCCGTTTTTTTGTTAAAACCTGAAATAAGTCTTGTTATAATATATTTCATGTTTCCTTGCAATGAGGAGGGATTAAAAATGAAAGATTGGAAACATTTAACATTTGAACAAAGAAAAACAATTTCATCTGGTATATCACACGAACATAAATTAAAAGATATTGGAGAAAGTTTATTAGTTGATCCAACTAGTGTATCTAAAGAAGTAAAGAGAAATAGAATAGAAATTTCTATTGGTTTAAATAATAATTGTAAAAAAACTCAAAGATGGCCATATGTTTGTACTGGTTGCAAAAATAGATATAATAATTGCCCTTATACAAAATATAAATATGATGCAAAAAAAGCTCAACAAAAAGCTGATGCTAATCTAGTTAATTCAAGAAGAGGTATAGATGTGGATGATGACGAATTTAAACAATTAGATTCTATTATTAAAAATGGTACAGAAGAAAATAAATCAATATATCAAATTAAAATTGAAAACAGTGACACAATAAAAAAATGTGTTTCAACTTTGTATGGATACATTAATAAAGGTTATTTAACTACTAAAAGAATTGATTTACCTTATGCCGTTACCTATAAAAAAAGAAAACATAATAAAAAGTATGAG
>CADCQR010000058.1 GCA_902803685.1 uncultured Erysipelotrichaceae bacterium | reverse complement strand
CCACAACATAAAGCAATCAACCTAATTAATGTAATCTCTTGCATACTATATTCAATATAAGATTGATTCCTAGTATCTGTTAACTTACCTAAATCATTCAGAAGATTTGGGAAGACATTCTTTATAATAATAATTAATTGTTCAAGCGGATTCGAATGTTCTTTTAATTCTCTAATCATTTTTCTAGTTAAAAGAGGAACCCCATTTCTATGTGTCATTGCTTTTCCGACTCTTCTTTTGAATTTTCTACTTTGTTCATGTTCTTCCTTTTTTTTGATACGATTTTTTTCGTTCTTTCTCATTTCTATCACTGCCTATTATAATAATAGTTAATGAGATATTATTCAAATTTTTTTGTCCCGTAAAATTTTTATTCGGAGTTACTGGCCAAACATAAGTAAGTTTGCACACCTATAATAGTGTGTTGTATAATAGAAAATCAAGTTGGTGATTATATGATAAAAAGAATAATTTTTGATATTGATGGAACATTAATTAACTCTATTGATTTTTATCCAGTAATATTACAAGCGTTACGAAATTATGGGGTAGATAGTCCAAATAAAGCTCAGCTTTTTCTTGAAAATATTAAATCGTATGAAGAAAAGTATAGTACTTATGATAAAAAATTATACTTAGATTTTTTTAGCAAAAAGTTAGGCATCAATCTAGATAATAATTTCCTTATATATTTTTTTAATGAATTAAAAAAAGCAGTTCCTCAAAATACAAGAAATATATATGAAATACTATCAAATTTAAGCGGTTATGAATTAGTATTATTATCCAATTATTTTGAAGAATCTCAAAGAAACAGATTAGAAGCTATGGGGATAAATCATTTCTTTACTGAGTACTATGGTGAATTAAAAACAAAACCATGTGAAGAAGCATATTTGAGTGCGGCTGGAGTACATAAACCAAATGAATGTGTAATTATTGGGGACAATAAAAAGTTAGATATTGATATACCACAAACATTAGGATTTAATACAATTTATGTTAATGAAAATGGAAATATAAGAAGTATAAATAATTTATCTTTAAGTTTAATAAAAAAGTTTGACAATTAATATTAATAAAACTGTCGTTCACATGATAAGTTGAATGAAATTATACTGCATAATTTTGTAGTCATCATCAATTTTAGAGATATTAAGATATTCAAATAAAGCAAAAGATATTTGTGATATCATAAATTACTAATATTTATATTAAATTATGGAGGAATAAAATGGATTTATATGTTATAAGACATGGGCAAACTGATGGTAATGTTAGCAAAATTATGGATGGCATCAGAGATATAGACTTAAATCAAAACGGAATACAGCAAGCTAAGATCGCAAGTAATGAACTAAAAGATATTGTTTTTGATTTGATGATTTGCTCGCCATTGATAAGAACAAAACATACAATGGAAATTATAAATATCAACAATTATCCAGTAATATTTGACGAGAGAATAAAGGAACGAGATTGTGGAGAATTTACGGGAAAAAGCTTTAGTTCGTTGAATCGTGACTTATATTGGAATTATAATGATAAAACGAAATATCAAAGTGCTGAGAGTATCATTGATTTTTTTGCTAGAATAAGAGCTTTTTTAGATGATATTAAGGAAAAGTACAGTGATAAGACAATATTAATAGTTACACATGAGGGTGTTACCAAAGCCATTAATTGCTATTTTAACGGGGTCCCCAAAGATGGGAATGTTCAAGCTCTTGGACTTGCTAATTGCGAGATAAAAAAGTACAAACTATAAACATTAGATATTAAATTTAAAATCAGATAGCAAGAATGCTATTTTTTTATTTGATATTACATATATATTTATTAAATTAGGAGAAAATATGAATTTTGAAATAATACAAAAGCTATTGTTTGTTTCTACAATTATAAGCGCATTTTCATGCACGTTCATTCAAAAAACCAAAGTTTTATTGCCGAAAAAAAAATATTTAATACAATATTCTCTAATCATTAATATAATTTTTGGTTCAGCATTTTGCTATTCATTTACAAATATCAAACTTCCCGCCTCCTTATGGGTTGGATTATTTTCTTTTATTGGTGCAGATTCTATATATAAAACATTTGAAGGTAAAATATCAACTTATACTAGTTTAAGAAACAGGCAAAAAAATTTGTAGCACAATATTTTAGCAGTTTGACAATATATAAATATATTAATGTGGTTCTATGAGATACAATATATTTTGAATTTGATTGTAAAAATTAATAAAAAAATGTATAATCGATATATAAGATAATAATTGGGGTGTCTAGATATGATAGTTAGATTGATAAAAAAGAGCAAGATAATAAATTTTAATTTACCTAATATAATTGCTGGAAATTATTGGATTACAGATAACGACTACCTAGGGAACAGCCGTAACCTTATAAATGTTGAAGAAAATGAAGGTAGATGGAAAATAAAAAGTGACTTTGAAACTAAAATCATGGCTGGATCTAGAGAAATTGAGTCCGCTTACCTTAGCGAATATAGTATGTACTTTTTAAAAATTAACACTGATAATGAATATGTGATTTTGTACTGTTCTCCAAATTGCGATAAAGATAGAATGATATTAAGTGCTAATCAAAACGGAGAATATGTAATAGGAAATAGTCAAAATGCTAGTATCATATATATAAATCCCTTAGTCTCACCGCAACATGCTAAACTAATATTAAATAATGGTGTTTGGGCCATTGTTGATTTAGGTAGTAAATATGGAACATATGTCAATAACAGAACGGTTACACAACAAACATTAGAATATGGAGATATCATATTCATAATGGGATTAAAAATAACAGTAATGAATGGTCAAATAATAATTAGTAATATTCAGAACTGTATCTCGTATGACCAATATGCATTTAATAAGGTTTTACCAATAGCGCAAAAACAGACTACAGAAGATAGTGCCGATGATGAGGTTGTTGAATTCTTTAAAGAAGACGAATATTTTTATCGTGCACCAAGATTTAAGACTAAAATAGAGGATGTTAATATTTCAATCGACCCGCCTCCTGGAAAAGAAGCGGAAGATACAACACCGGCTATATTATCAGTAGGTCCAATGTTAACAATGGGAATGGTTTCGGGTACGACTACATTTCAAACTCTTAATAATGTATTAAATGGCACAACAGATTTATCTCAAGCATATCCAAGCTTGATTATGTCTGGCGGTATGCTAGCATCAATGCTGTTATGGCCGATGATTACAAAAAGATATCAAAATAAACAAAGATTGAAAAGGGAAAATTTAAGGCAAACTAAATATACTCAATACATTGAAGAAAAAAGAGCTAAAATTCAGTCTGAAATGAAGATGCAAAGACAAATCTTAATAGATAATTATTTACCAATTTCAGCTACCAAAGATGTCTTATACCAGAGAAAAAGAAACTTATGGGAAAGAGAATTAGATCAAGATGATTTCCTAGATTTGCGCTTAGGAATTGGATCGAGAAGTTTATCGGGGGCAATCAATTTTCCACAGGCTCATTTCGAACTAGAGACTGACGATTTATTAGAAAAAGTATATAAACTAGGTGCTGAGTCTACAATGTTGGAAAATGTACCAATTTCATTATCATTTATAAAAAACAGAATAACAGCAATTATTGGTTCTGCTTCAATAAAATATCAATTTCTAGATAATTTAATGCTACAAATGATGGTTTATCATTCTTTTGAAGATTTGAAAATAGTTATTTTAACAGATGATAAAAATGATTTAAAATGGCAATATATGAAAATTGCACCGCATTGTTGGAATAACGACAAGACACGAAGATACTTTGCAACAAATCTAGATGAAGCAAAGGAATTATCTTTAACCTTGGAACAGGAAGTTCAAGCTAGAAAGAATAAAGAGGTAAATGGAAATATAGAGCAGTCGACAGCAGATTATCATCATTATAAACCTTATTATGTTATAGTTACAGATAATTATAAGATGTATCGTGACTTAGAGCTAATTAAAGATGTAGCGGAGATGAATATAAATTATGGATTTAGCTTAATTGTCATTAGTCCCAGATTAGTAAATATTCCAAATGAATGTAAAACATTCATAAGTGTTGGAGAAAAAAAATCTGGTATTTTTGAAAATGAATTAGTATCAAATAAACAAAAAGAATTTATGGCAGACCATGATCCAAATTTAAATATGTATGACGCATGCAAAATACTTGCTAACATTCCCATTGATATTGCAAAAGAAAATCAAAACTTACCTAATAGTCTTTCATTTCTAGAAATGTATAACGTCGGTATGGTAGAACAGTTAAATGTTCTAAATCGTTGGAAAAGTAACGACCCGACTAAATCACTTCAAGCCCCAGTAGGTTTAGATAGACAGCATGAGTTATTCAAACTAGATTTACATGAAAAATTTCACGGTCCACATGGATTGGTTGCTGGTATGACTGGTTCTGGAAAATCTGAATTTATCATCAGTTATATTGTCTCTATGGCATTAAACTACCATCCATATGAAGTATCATTCGTACTGATAGATTATAAAGGTGGAGGTTTGGCTGGAGTTTTCCAGAATAAGGAAACAGGTATGAAATTACCGCATTTAGCAGGAACAATTACAAACCTAGATACTGTTGAAATGAATAGATCTTTAGCATCAATTCAATCTGAACTTCGAAAAAGACAGAGGATGTTTAATGAGGCAAGAGATAAATTAAATGAAAGTACTATTGACATATATAAGTATCAAGGACTATATAGAAAAGGGCTTGTCAGCAGCCCAATATCCCATTTATTTATAATATCAGATGAGTTTGCGGAATTAAAAGCACAACGACCTGAATTTATGGATCAATTAATATCTACGGCACGTATTGGTCGTTCCTTAGGTGTTCACTTGATTTTGGCAACACAGAAACCAAATGGTGTAGTAAATGATCAAATTTGGTCAAACACAAAGTTTAGGGTATGTTTAAAAGTTCAAGATAAGTCAGATTCAATGGATATGATTAAAGTTCCAGATGCAGCATCACTAAAAAATCCAGGTAGATTCTATTTACAAGTTGGTTACAATGAGCTTTTTGCCATGGGACAAGCAGCTTGGGCTGGTGCTCAGTATTATCCAACAGAAAAAAGAAAGAAAAAGGTAGATCAGTCTATAGAATTGATAGATAATGTTGGCAATATAATAAAATCATTGGATACTAGGAAAAAGGAAGTTACTGTAGAGTCTAAAGGAGAAGAAATTACAAACATAGTAAAATATATAGTTGACGAAGCAAAAAGTTCCAACATACAAATTGACCAACTATGGCTTGACAGTATACCTGGAACAATTTATGTGGAAGATTTAAGAAAAAAATATAAATTTAATATAGTCAAAAATGATATTAATCCAATAATAGGCGAATATGATGATCCGGATAATCAGAGACAGGATATTCTAACCTTGCCATTATCTAGAGAAGGAAACACTATAATATATGGATCAGCTGGAAGCGGAAAAGAATTAATGCTAACTAGCATTATTTACTCATCAATTACAGAACATGACGCTGATGAAGTTAATTTTTACATTATTGATTGCGGTGCAGAAACATTAACTGTATTTAAAGGTGCACCACATGTAGGAGAAGCCTTACTATCAACAGATGCTGAAAAAATTGAAAACCTTTTTAAAATAATTTTAGAAACTGTAGAAACTAGAAAAAAAATATTTGTTGATTATAATGGATCTTATGATTTCTATATAAATCATGGAGGAAAGCAAATTCCTTTAATTATAGTTGTGATTAATAACGCTGAAGCATTCTTTGAAAATTATCCAGATTATGAGGACGCTATTACTCAGCTGACAAGAGATTGCTTGAAATATGGTGTAATATTCGTATTAAGCACAAATGGTCCGAATACATTAAGATATAAAGTAAGGCAAAACTTTAGTCAAAGTGTTGTCTTACAGTTTAACGACCCATCTGACTATGTTTCTGTAATTCCTGGCGTAAGAAAAAAAGAACCATCAAAACTATTTGGCCGTGGAATGATTTTATTAGATAACATATATGAATTTCAAACCGCATATGCATATCAGGCTGACTTATTGACAGAATATATTAAAGTTGTATGTCAAAAGTTAAAGGGGATTTGTAAAACTCAAGCAAATAAAATACCAGTTCTTCCTTCAGTAGTAACCCTTGAAAGTGTTGAAGAAGTTCAAAGTAACATTAATATATTGCCAATCGGAATAGAAAAAGAGTCTCTAATGATATCAAAGATTAACCCTAGTGATAATATAATAATAAATATTACTGGCGATGATATCACATCAGATCCTGACTTTATTGATGGCGTCGTTAAAGTAGCTGCAAAGATTCCAAATTCTAACGTATTTGTGGCTGATAGTATTTCTGTTTTAGAAGAATACAATTATGATAAATACGATAATATAGAGTTTGATAGCGAAGATCCATCAGCAGTATTTGAATCATTTGCTCAGACGATAAATAGTCAGATTGAAAACAATGCCTTATCTCCTATAATTTGTATAATGACTGGACCACAGACATATATGAATAAGGCAACAGAGGATCAGAAGACGCAATTTACATCAATTATGGAAGTCGCCCAACAGACACAAAATATTAGATTTATATTTGTGGAAACTATAAACAACATCAAATCTATAGCTTTCGAAAGTTGGTACAAATCTAACTGTGATTTATCTGAAGGCATTTGGATAGGTAATGGAATTGGCAATCAATTTACACTTAAAGTTACAACTGCTGCTAAAATACTAAGAGCTGATGTAGAACCAGGTTTTGGATATAATATACACAAGGGTAAGGCTACTCTAATTAAATTATTATCAGGAAAGTAGTGATTTAAATGAAAAACAAGATTTTAGTTATTTTAGACATCCCTAAAGCAGAACGTACATATGATTTGTACATACCAATTAATAAAAAGATTGGCACAATAAAAAAATTAATAGAAGAAGAATTAGTGGAATTAACTGAGGGCTCCTATAATATGGATGAGGTCTCTAATCTATATAGTAAAGATACTGGAGTAGTATATGATATAAATAAAGCAGTTAGAGAAACAGATTTAAAGAATGGCTCAAGGATTATTTTAATTTAGGAGGTTGCTATGTCTGATTATAATAAGTACGTATTAGCTATTAATAAGATTTTTGAAGTTATAGGAAAATTAAAAGTGGCATATAACAATCAAGATAACTTAAATCACATAGAAAGTATAGAGGAATATAAACAAGTAGTAATAAATGCTTCTAATAAATTTTCAAATAAAAAAAGCGATAATATAACAGAGCAGCCAGGAATGAAAAAATTAGATAGTTTGGAGGGAAAATAGTGATAGGGAACGTATCATACAATGAAATAGAAGGCTATGTCAAAGAATTAAATGCAAGCACTGCTACTATTAGAACGTTGGCTACTAATAACAATTTCTCCGAATTGGAAGAATTTATAGCAACGGTAGAAAATTACTCAAAATTTTTAAAAAATACTGTTGATATGTATAAGACAGCTGAACAAGCATTAGCTTATTTAAGCTCAAAGACGAAAAGTTAGACAGTAAGTTGATAAATGCATATAAAAAATTCTAGAGTGCAGATATTCTAGAATTTTTATTTTACACCAACTTACATAACTTAGTTTTTGGGAAATAATATTTTAAAATATTATAATACTTTACTCCGTCCTTAGCCAATTCATTTGCTCCAAAAATACTTAATCCCATCGAATTGCCACAGCCAAACGTTATTACTCTAATAAATTTATTATATAATATCACATTGAAGTTAAGTGATTTAAGATTTAACAAAACTTTAAATTCTTCACCAGAAAACACTTTATTATCAATTTGTAGCTTAATGATTTGATTATTAGTGCCTTTTTCTTGTATTGAAAAATTACTATTTTTGTTAATATCCATATTTAATTTTTTAGATATGATATTATAGTCAAAATCTAATATCTCCTTAGAATATGGGCATGCTAGGTCCCAAAGGCTACTAACACTATTTATATACGGATATTGATTGCTACCATATGTATATCCGTTATTACAACTATGAATAAAAGGTAAAATAAACTTGTTATTATAAGATAAAAATAGACAATCAGTATCTCTTATAACACTTTGTAGTCTTCTATAAATATAATTATATTTATTTCCCCATTCTTTTTTGTAGTCGTTTATGCTTTTGTAATTAAAATATGCTCTTAGGCTAACATACTTCTTTTCAAACATTTCTTTATAGGCATATGTTCTATATAAAATGCATATACACTTTAACGTTTCATCCGTAATCTCATCATTATAGTAATTTCCTAATACTAAGATAAGATACTGATGCAAGCTTATATTAATATGTTTATTGGTATCTATATCCAATTTTATTATATAATGATCATTAGAGTAATTTTGGTTACTTTTAAAATTACCTTGTGAAAGAGAAATGTCAATAGTTTTAACAACAATGCCATTTATAATTAGAAATACCTTTTTACCATTAAATTTTATATTATTGTTATTAATAATATCTCGTGTTATAGATTCTAAGTTATTGTAATTATGGTTAGCAGTTAACTCACTAGAAAATTCATTGTTCATATTATTTAAATATAAATAGAGAATATCTTCAATCCCATTATTTACTATTTCATATCTGTATATCATATATATCATCACCTAAATATATATTGATAAATATATAAAAAATTATACATATAAATTAAAATTCAAAATATTTTAATTTTTTATTTAGGTCACAATCCAATCCAGTAACATAATTTTTATTGGTAAATATCTTATTTAAATCAATAGACTTACCATTCAAATATTCATAACAGCTAATTATAATATTTTCAGCTTCTATTATAGATTTCAAATATAAATCAACAAAAGATTCATTGCTTGTCAAAGTATATATGCTAGGGTTTCTCCATAATTTATTAGAAATATTTAAAAAGTCATGTCTATTATCTATTGGGCAATGATAACTTACAAATTCAAATCTATAAAAATTAGCTGGAGTAAAAGTATCGATGAACTTGTAAAAAAATTTCTTAATTCCATATTTATCTTGCCTAAATATTTTTAATGCGTTTTTCATTTGCTTTAAAGATTTATAGTAAATATAGCTCATCTTTTTGATTTTGTATGTCTTATAAAATGTAGTATCTATAAGATAATCTAGATTTATAGAAAATTCTTTTAAATCAAAGCAAAAATTACCCAGCCTAAATTTGTATGGATTTATTTTTTCTCTACGTTTAACCATATCTACATCTATGTAAGACTCTATAAACATATGGATATTATTATATTTAAATGTATTTGCTATGTTTTTATTAAATACCCCTGACTTATACACTATAAATGGGTGAATATTAGAATCTAAGACATAGTGACATATAAATCCAGCTAATAAAGAAAAGCATTCTGTATCATTGACAAGTCTCTTCTCCTTCATAATATTTAGCATATTTATAAAAAATTCTTTTGTCTTATTTGTATGAAAATATTCACTTAGTCGTCTTATTTTTTTTCCTGGAAAAAAGCTAAATAAATTATAAAACATTAAAGAATCAAAAGATTGAGCAAACATTCTAAATTTATTTATATCGATTATATTTCTAATTTCCTCATTTAAAATATCATAAACATCCTGAGCAAAATAAGAATGCGTAATAGTAGCCGGCATATTTCTCCCCCCAAAACATATTTATTATAACATAATGTGTTTAACTCAAATCAAGAATTGATAAAATAACACACTAATACAAGTGCTAAAAATAATGATTTCAATAGAAAAATAGAACAGTTGAAAAGTGATGCTAAGGATAATAATTAATATTTTTGGATATAACACCATTTACAATTATACATTTGCAATAATAATATTTTTTTAATATGTTTATTTCAATATTCTTTTTTGATATAATGAAAATAGGAGGGTGAGTTTCATGAATAAAACAGTGATAAGTAAAAAAAATATTAAGATTGGTCTGTTAACCTTAATCATTGCTATGATTATAACATTGTCAGGGGAAATAGTATTAGAAAAATATCAAATATCATCGTTGCCAATAGAATTTGCGTCGACAGCTATTTCTAGTGTAAAAATGCCAAAATCGAATTTTAAAATATATCAAACAACGGCGATTATAGCAGTAGGTGATACCTTTAATATAAAAATAGCAAAAGTTCCAAGTAATACAAAAAAAATAACATGGAGAGTAGAAAATAAAAATGCGACTGTAGTTGGTAAGGTTGACCAAAATGGGGAAAAATATGGTGTTGTGACAGGTAAAAAATTAGGCACAGTAGAAGTAGTCGCCATTGCAAAAAATTCTCAAGGAAATGTAATAGCAACTGCGTCATGCTATGTAACTGTAGCATCAATTAAAGTGCCAAAAAAAGTAGAAGTAAATATTAGCGACAAAAAATACAATTTAAAGAAGACTACAGAAATATCTACTAATGCTATTACTCCGCAATGGGAAAGTAGTGATCATACAATAGCTACTGTAAACGCTAATGGTGTAGTAACCTTAAAAAAACAAGGAACCGTAAGAATTACAGCTAAAGCTGGAACGATATCTGATACTAGCACATTGGTAATAAAATCTGCTATTAAGAACAACGAAATTCAAATATCACCAAAAAAAGTAACAGAGAAGTTAATCAAATTGGGAGAAACAGTTAAAGTAAGTGCATCTGACATGGGAAGGGGCACTGTTAATTGGAAAAGTAGTAATGATAAAATAGCAACGGTAAACCAAGTTGGAAAAGTAACGGTCAAAAGAACAGGGGCAGTAGAAATTATAGCTACATGTGGCACCAACGTAGCCAAAGCAAAATTAAAAATATCTGGTAGTAGAATCCATTTTTTACATGTTAAATATGAATCTGGGGACGCAATACTTCTTGAATCAAATGGCTTATTTGCGCTTGTTGATGCTGGTGATTATCCTACTTCTACAGGGGAAAAAACTGGGCTTGAGAAATACCTAGATAAGCTTGGAGTAACAAATTTGGAATTTATGATTATCAGTCACAATCACTTGGATCACAATAACCGAGCAGCAGCAATTTTAAAACAATATCCAACAAAAGTCTTATACATGAAAAGTTATGACAAAGATAAAGATCGTGACGGAACTGACGCTTCACAAAAAAAATACGATGGGATAGTGACAACGGCAACCAGCCAAAAAACCACCATTATTTATGTTGATGAAGAAAATAGCGGATTTAGAGATGCCCCTGGTAAAAGTGGCGTTATCACCCTAGGAAATTCAGGATTTTATTCAAGCCAAAATATGGCAATTCATTTATTTAATACAATTCAAAGAAATTTAACAAAAGGATATAATAAAAATAATTTTGATTATTATGAATCCCAAAACTTTGTAGGAAATGGTGAAAATCTTAATTCTATTGTATCATGGGTTAGAGTAAACAATCACAGTGCATTATTGAATGGTGACCTCAATAATAGTCAAATACTAAAAGGTATATTTGCAAATAAGATTAAGGATAAGAAAATAGATGTATATGAATATCCACATCATGCTAATTTTAACTGTACTGGTAATTCAGAATTTTTTGTTGATGCAGATTATTATATAGCCACCACATCACTAGAAATACAATTTTCTAGAAAAGATCCAAATGATTCAAATAATTTAATATATTCAGATTACAAAATTGAACCTGGATTTATAAATCATCCAGAACAAGGAAAATTAAAATCCTGCTTTTATTATTCAAGTAAGGGAAAGCTTAATAAAGAATTTGAACGTGCAAGTGAAGAATATTATGAATCAGCAGTACAAACAGATGCAAAAAAAGCTAATCTACATGCAGCAATTAATGCTTTAGAATCTCAAAATACAATTATTAGAAATGCAAAAAACATGATGTGTCAAACATATTATGGAAATGATACAGCTGATGCTGTAGTAGTTGATTTAACAGAAGACTACATTAAGATTCAAGGGAAGCAAGGATATGACATAGGCAATCGTTGCAAATAAGAATAAGGTACTAGATTTAGGAAAGCTATAATGAGTTTTTAAAGTGTTAAATAGAACACAAGTATATTATGATTAAATTTGATTAAGTAATTAATTAAAAGGATGTGAATATGGTGATAAAAAAAAGTAAAGTTTTTATTGACTTAAGTGGCTGTATCTTAGCGTTTATAGGTTTATTTCTTCCATTTTTAAGAATGTCTGCCTATGGTTATAAGTATACGTATAAATATATAAATGGTGATGGAAAAATTGTAGCAGTAGCTCTAATAGTTTCTATGATATTAATTTTGCTACTCAAGAAAAGAAGAAAATTTGCATTGATTCCATTAGGAATAGCACTAGCCATTCCGATATATGCAGTTTTACAAGGAATAGCTAAAATGCGTGACTTTCCTGAAGTGTCTCTTTCATACGAAATTGGTTTTTGGCTAATCGTTATAGGTATTGGTATTTCAATAGTTATGCAATTTATTAATTTTGATAATAAGAAAAAAGACAACATTAATGACTATAGTCAGTATAACGGTGTTCAAACCGAAATGCATCAAGATAACATCCAGCCAATGTCAGATGATAGTCAGAAGACTATACAGGATTTGATTAGAAGCTACGATCAAAATTCTAATCATAATAACAATCAGCAAGTGCCAACGCCTTCACTAGTAAATAATAGTGTACAACCACAAGCTGATAACATAAATTCTATTGTAAATTCAGATATTAATCAGCAACTAATGGGCAATATTGATTTTCAAAATTCACCAATAGATTCAAATCAAAATGATAAATTTAATTAGTGTATAACGCAATTTAGTTATAGCAGAAAATTATGATAAAAATTTGAAGGGGATCTATAGATAATTCTTTCCTGTCTAATATAGGTGGAATAGATGACTCTGATAAATGAATATTATATTACATAGAAAGCGGTTTTTAACCGTTTTTTATTTTATATATTTATTAATTAGAATTTGTTTTTTCATAGCTTAATTATTTATATCGCATTTAAATGAATTTTTAATTATATTTTTAAATTCTTATACAAAACTTCTATATAAACTAAATAATATTTCATTTTTTTAATAAAAACTAATATATTTTAATATCTATGAATAATATTCATCAAAATTTCATGCTAATGCAGTATTAATGTGTTATAATTTATAATAGGTGAGATTATGGTAGAGAAACGCTTTAAAACCTTAGATGAACAGTTAGAAATCTTTAAACTAAAGGGACTAATTGTGCATGATGAAAAATATGCAAAAAAAGTTTTGTTACGTGAAAACTACTTCTTTATAAATGGTTATAGGCACTTGTTTTTAAAGTCAGAAACCAATAGAGTTTTTAAAGATGGCACAACATTTGAAGAAATATATAGTTTGTTTTTATTTGATAGATCATTTAGAAATGTATTATTTAAGTATCTTTTAGTAATAGAAAATAACCTTAAATCTATTGTATCTTATCAACTTTCTAAAAAATATGGTTATAGAGAGTGCGATTACTTAAAACCTAAAAATTTCACACACGCCCCAGAAAAGCAAAGACAGATAAATGATTTGTTGAAAAAGATGAAAAGACAGATTAGACTGAATGGTAGTCAGCATAGTGCTACTCAGCATTATGTTTCTAACTATGGATATATTCCATTATGGATTTTAGTAAAGGTACTATCTTTTGGTATTGTCAGTGAAATGTTTTCGATTCTAAAAAAAGAAGATAAAAAGGATATCGCTGACATATACAATATAGAGGATGATGTTTTAGAAAATTATCTGCCAATGTTAGCTAATTATAGAAATTTATGTGCACATGAAGACATATTATATGAGAATAAAACACAGAAAGAGATAAATGACACGGTATATCACCAATTGCTAAAAATACCTAAAGAAAATAATGAGTACACACAAGGCAAAAATGATTTATTTGCTCTAATTATCATAATGAAACAAATGCTATCGGAAGATGACTTTACAAATATGACTAATGAGTTGGAAAATGTCATTCAAACACTAAATTATAATTTAAATGTAATACAAATTGATGCAATTTTTAATAAAATGGGTTTTCCAATAAATTGGAAGGATTTATCAAAGATTGAAAGGAGTATAGAATAAAAATGACAAAAGAAAATATTAATGAAGAGAATCAAGAATTATCCACAGAAATTGTGGAAGATGATAATGTCGATACAATCGAAGAAAAAAGTGCTACTAAAAGGACTAAAGCAGATTTAGAGCCAAAAGAACAAGGTGATATGATTTTATCAGAAGAAGAGGTTAATTGCAAAATAGAAAATACAGTAACAGATAAAAATTTTGAAATTAAGCAAAGCATATTGTACGACGAATATGAAGATTTAAAAAAAGATAAATTAGTAGAGGAATATTACAATAAACATAATAGGCAAAAAAATAATAATTTTAATGGCGTTAAAATGTTTTTCTTAATAATAGTTTCGTTTATCACAGGCGGGATATTTATGATTGGTATATTAAAATTTACACCATTAGTTGGAAAAATGTATACAACATCAGATGGAACAGTAGTTACACAAAATAAAACGCAAGTATATGAAAAAGGCTCACTAGCTGCTTCTGTTGAAAAAATATATAATGCAGTAGCTGTTATTCAATGTTATAAAAGCGGACAATTAGCTAGTTCAGGAACTGGTTTTGTATACAAGGTTGATGATAAGTATGGTTACTTATTAACAAATGCACATGTAGTGAACGAAATGGAAAAAGTAACTGTAACATTTAATAATTCTGATGAGGAAATAGAAGTTAATGTTTTAGGAAAAGATTCTTACTTAGATTTAGCTGTCTTGAGAATAGAAAAAAAACACGTAAGTTTGGTCGCTAATATAGGGTCTAGTGAAAACATAAATTTAGGAGATGTCGTATTTACTGTAGGATCTCCGATGGGATATGATTATAGAGGTAGTGTGACATCAGGAGTATTATCAGGTAAAGACAGAATGGTTTCAGTAAATGTATCGTCATCTTCAAACGATTGGGTGATGAGAGTATTGCAGTTAGATGCGTCAATAAATCCAGGAAACAGTGGCGGACCATTATTAAATGCTAATGGTGAAGTTATAGGAATATGCTCAATGAAATTAGTTGATGACGATATAGAAGGTATGGGTTTTGCAATACCGATTGAATATGCTATGAGTCACGTTGAACAGTTAGAAAAAGGTGAAAAAATAGAATGGCCTTTACTAGGAATCAGTATGGCCAATATAACAGATGTATCCGTACTTTATAGATATGGAATCAGAGTACCTGACGAGATTACAAAGGGTGTAGTAGTACTAGAGGCTCAAAAAGATAGTGGTGCAGATAAAGCCGGAATAAAAAAAGGAGATATTATAACTAAAATTGATGGAAAGTCTGCAAATGATATTGCATACTTAAGATACGAATTATATCAGCATACAGCAGGAGAAGAGATTGAAATGACGTTGATAAGAGATGGAAAAGAAAAAACGGTTAAAGTTAAACTAGGGAAGAATTCTGATTAATATTCTTCTCTTTTCTTCCTAATTATAAGTACAAATAATAGTATATTTTTATGAAAAATAATAATAAAGATTACTATATAATAGAGAGAAAGCGAAGATAATGATAATTCAACTTTAGGAAGACCTATGAAAACATATTAAAATAGTAGTATAGAAAATAATAAAATGGGTAATATATATTGATATAGTAGGAATACAATATATAATATACTGTGCAAAATATTTTATGAAAAAGTAATTTAAACAGTGGGGGATAGCGACATGAATGAAAAAAAATTTAATTGCTTCGAAAAAGCTGAGTATTATAATATAATCAAGGATATGATAGAAACAGAGAAAGTCAAGAACATGGATAATTTTATACAACATGGTAGTACTACGACATTAGAACATTGTATTTCAGTATCATATGCTAGCTATAGGATTGCAAAAAAATTAAAACTTGATTATATTTCCGTCGCTAGAGCAGGATTACTTCATGACTTTTTCCTATATGATTGGCATAAACTGCCGCCAGAAAAAAGATTGTTTAAAAAACACGGATTTACTCATCCTGGTATTGCTTTAAAAAATGCTCAAGAACAATTTCATTTAAATAAAAAGGAAAAAGATATAATCATTAAGCATATGTGGCCATTAACATTTACTAAAGTTCCAAGATATAAAGAAAGTATTTTAGTTTCACTTGTTGATAAATATATTTCTACCAAAGAAACAATAAAAAATATTCTAAATAAGTAGTTGATTTGTTACATAATATAACTTTATAACTATACCTTAAAAGTATTCATAAATAATTTATGGATACTTTTTTATTATTTGTATATAAAGCATGTGTAAAAATATATCAAGGTGATAATAAAAATATAGTAATATAGACTTATAATTGCTAATAATATATAATTTAAATATAAGATAAGCTAAACGTTTGATATTTTAATAT
>CADCQR010000057.1 GCA_902803685.1 uncultured Erysipelotrichaceae bacterium | reverse complement strand
TTTTGACATATTAAAACACATCCTTGATACTATTCTATCATGGATGTGTTTTCTCCCAAAACGCAGAGTTTATGATTTTATCCTGAAAATAATTTTATAAGCTTTTTTCTATCCGTTACAATACACAACTTTATATACTTGTTAACTATATTAAAAAACTAATAACCTACTATTATTTCATAAATATCAATAGATAATAGGATTAATACCTTCTGGACTTCTATTATAAGTAATTGATATCCCCACTATAAAAATACCCAAGTTATTCTTGGGTATATTATTTATTAATATTCTAAGTCATATTTTGAGATAGCTTTACAATAACCATCATCATAGGCATAACAAGGATATACATATTGTTCTTCTTTTTTAGAATCAATCTCTTTTATATTAATAGGTCTTATATACAAAGTACAATTATTTTCTAAATCTCTTTCTAAAACCCCCTCAATTTCATACCAATTATTATTTATTATCTTATTACTATCATATTTAACTATAAAACCAGTAAATCCTGCATCCGCTACACAGCAACTTATTGCGTATTTTCCTATAGCAAAATATCCTTCTGGTAAATAAAATGCCTTTTTTAAAACAAAACCTCTTACTCTAATTGTTTTCCCATCAAACTTAGTAGCTTTAGGAGCATATGTTAGGTAACTAGATAAATCATTATAGCTAGCATCAGTTATATCAAAATCAATAGTAGAAAAATCATAATTGTCAATTAAATCCTCCTCTTTTATTTGTATTACTGATTCTTCTTCAATAGCACTCTTATCTTCGATTTTATTTTCTTTCTTAATATTGGTCATTCTATTACTGGCAAAACTTGCAGTTAGTCTTCCATCCCCTGCTAATATCATAAATACTAGTGGTAATATTAAAATCAAATCACCTATTTTAAATTTATAAGTAATATTATTACTAAATAACATTACAAATCCAAGTAACACTATTGGTATTAGTGATAATTTAATATATATTTGCATTTGAGGAGCCAAAAAGTTCTTTAATTTATCAAATACTAGCACATAGATAATTATACCTGAATATAGTAAGCAAATTAAGCCTAAGAACCTTTTTTTCATAATACTCTCACCACCATTAAACTAAATATAAAAATTATGATGAATATTAGAGAAATCAAAGTCCACACAAAACCTTTTTTATAATTTCCTAACAAAACAATAGTATTTTTTATATCAATCATCGGTCCAAGTAAAAGGTAGGCAATAATAGCAGACCTATTAAATGTTGTTAGTAATGATTTTCCAACAAATGAATCTGATGTAGAACAAAGTGATATTAAATAGGCAAAAATCATTAATACTAAAATGGATAATACTTGATAATTATTAAATAGTACTAAAATATTTCTTGGTAATAACACCTGAATTAGACTAGCAATAAGAGCACCAAATATTAGGTATTTAACCACTTCAAAGAAATCATAAGTACTATGAGTACAAATAGATAGAAAATCATTTTTTAGACTATGTTTAGAATGATGTTCATGATGACATTCACAACATTCCTCATCATCTTCTAATATACTATTTTTGATAACTTCTTTTTTAGAAAAAAATATTCCAATTATAATTCCAATTAAAAGTGAAATAATAATTCCAAATACTAGACGATACCAAAATATTTCTGGATTACTTTTATAGAAAGCATTATATGTTGATAATAAAACTACTGGGTTTATAATTGGAGAAGCCAACATAAAAGCTATAGCAACATTAATAGGCACTTTCTTTTTCAATAATCTTTTTGATATTGGAATTACTGCACAATCACAAGCTGGTAAAAAGAACCCTAAAAAAACACCGATGATAGCCCCTAATATTTTATTTTTTGGTACAAGCTTAGCAATTGTATCATTAGAGATATAAGTTTCTATAATCGAGGATATTACCGAACCCAAAAGTAAGAATGGCAAGCTTTCAAAGAATATCGAGATAAAAATTATCGAAATATTTTTTATAATATCCATTAGTTCCCCCTTGTTCTAATAAATTGAATTACTTTAAATATAATAAATATTATAAGATTAATAATTACAATAGTTGATCCTGTTGGAGTAGCATAAATATATGAAACTATTAATCCTATAGTAAATGATATTATTGATATAAATATGCTTGATATAACAACACTTTTAAAGTTTCTAAAGCACTGCATAGAAGATAGTGTTGGAAAAATAATTAAACTAGATATCAATAAGGCTCCCATTAAGCGCATTCCAAGTACTACAACGATTGAACATAGTGAAGCAAAAATCATATTGTATAAGTTCGTTTTAATTCCTATAGATTTAGCAAATTTTTCATCAAAGGTAATAGCAAATATTTTATTATAAGAGAAAATGTATAGTAATATAACTATAATTGATAATATTACACTTATAATAATATCTTTTTCATTTATAGATAGAATGCTACCAAAAAGATAGTTATTTATATCTGTATTAACTCCTTTTGCAACTGATATAACAAATGTACCTATAGCAAGAGAACTAGCCGATATAAGCGCTATTGCTGAATCTCCATGTATCTTACTGCTATCATTTAGTTTTAATATCAAGAAAGAAACTATAATAACTACAGGAATGGCAAACTCAAGTGGTGCGAATCCTAAAATTGTCGCTACTGCAAAAGCTCCAAAGCCAACATGTGATAAGCCATCACCAATCATTGAATTCCTTCTTAAAACCAAAGAAACTCCTATTAGTGAAGCACATAATGATATCAATATGCCAACAATAAATGCTCTTGTCATAAATGAATATGAAAACATTTCTATAATACTATTCATGGTGTATTCTCCTTACAAATTCTTCAGTAGTTCCAAAGAATGGACTGTTTTCTCTTAATGAGAGAATTTTATTACCAATTAGATTATCATGATCTAAATCATGAGTAATCATAATAATAGTAATATTATGTTTCTTATTTAAATCTACTATAGTTTTATATAGTTCTTTTTTTGATTTACTATCTAAATTATTAGATGGTTCATCCAATATAAGAAGTTTAGAGGTAGCACAGAGACTTCTAGCAAGTAATACTTTTTGTCTTTGACCACCAGACAAATCACAAAAATTCTTATCTTTTAAATTTTCTATTCCTAATAGTTTTAAATTCTCTAAAACAATTTGCTTTTCCTTCTTAGTGTAAAAAGATTTTAAACCCAATCTATTTAAAGTACCAGATAATACTATTTCAAAAACTGATGCTGGAAAATTTGCATCTATTTTTGTTTCTTGGGGCATATACCCAATAAAGCTTTGTTTTAAATTATTGTATATAACCTTACCTTTACTAGGTTTAATAAGCCCAAGTATTCCCTTTATAAGAGTCGATTTCCCCGATCCATTTGGTCCAACAACACAAATAAAGTCATTCTCCTCTACAGTCATATTTATATTTTTTAAAACGATATGATTATCATATCCTAATGATAAATTTCTAATTTCGATTAAATTCATGAGTTAAGCGCTTCCTTTAATACTTCTATATTATTTTTCATAATATCTGCATAAGTCACTCCAGCATCAAAATCTTTTTGTGAAATATTATGAGCTGTACTATATTGCAATACTTTAGTTCCTGTTTCTTTAGCTATTGCCTTAGCAATTTTACCATTAGATAATTCAATTTGAAAAACAACAGGTATCTTGTCTTCTTTAACTTTATTAATCAAAAAAGAAATTGTCTTGGCACTTGCTTCTGTTTGTTCTGAACATCCAGGAAAAGCCGCATAATATGTCAATCCATATTCATCAGCAAAGTAACGAATGGGAAATCTATCTCCAAATATTATCTCTTTTCTTTTACCATTTTCAACGATATTCCTAATTTCACTATCAATATCTTTTAATTGATTAATGTAATCTTCTGCATTTTTTTCATATAATTCGGCATTATCTTTATCAAGTTTAATAATATGCTCCTTTAACTTGTTAGTTATTTCAATAGCGTTAATAGGACTTGTCCAAACATGTTCATCATATTCTCTTTCTTCTTCATCATCTTCATGATTTTCCATTCCTTCAACTATATCTTCTTCTACTAAATCAACTAAATCCATTAATTTAATAACCTTAGTTTTATCTTTATTTATATCTTGTAATATTCCTTCAATCCAAGTATCAGAATCACCACCAACATATATAAAAATATCACTATTCCTTATATTTTTTATATCTTGCGGTGTTGGTTCAAAATCATGCATTTCAGCCCCAGGTTTTAATAACATTTTTACTTCTATATTATCATTATCTTTAATTATAGCTCTGGAAAAGTCATATCCTGGGAAACTAGTAGAAATAATAGTCATTTTAGTTTTTTCAGGCTCTTTACTACAACCAGTTAAAATAACCGTACTAATAAATATTACTATAAATATTAACTTCAATAGCTTTTTCATCTTAATTATTACCTCTTTTTTATATATTCTTCTCTAAACTACTACATTTTTCACAAATACCATTAATAATTATATGTTCTCTATTAACTTTAAATTTGTGCTTTCTTGATATATGATGAGACAAGTCTTGAATACAATCACAATCAATATGAACAACATCCTTACATCTCTCACACTTTAGATAAAAATGGTTTTCTTCATTACACTCTTCCAAATATTGATAATGAGTTGTATTATTAGTATCTATATTTTTACTTACTCTTCCCTCTTCAACAAGCTTATCAATTAACCTATAGATTGTTGTTAAACCAGTACTATCTTTTAACTGATTATAAATATCTTTAACAGTAAATTCTTTTTTTTGTTTTTTTATAATACCCAAAATAACATTTTTTTGTCTAGTATTATAAGATTCACTTCTTTCCATATAACCCCGCCTATTTGAAAATGATTTTCATATTCAATGATACATCTTATTTGTCTATATTTCAACAAAAAATATTTTATATTATGTTTTCTTAGAGTGACCCCATAAAAAAACTCTCCATAAAGTAAATGGAAAGTTTTATGATTATATTTATATTTTTAACGTTTTTTTACTCTAACGTATGTATCTGGCTTTTCACAATATCCAGCAATAGAATCAACTGAGACATCATATTCATCTTTTAATAACTGATATGCAATTATATCTGAATTTTCTTTTACCCTATCTAATGGATTTACGCAAATACCACATAATACAACTTTTTCTTTAGCTCTTTCAAGTGCTTCGTCTAACGGTGTTTTAGTTAACGTATCAATATCAACACCTTGACAGCAATATATAATAGAGCCGTCATCGTTTAGCATCGGAATTAACTGCTCATTAACTGCTCTTCTAAAATCATATGGATTTAGATACTCCGGAACATTAGATAAATATACTTTGTCAACTCCACTAGTTCTTTTAGCTCTTTGTAAGTTTGTTCTTAAACTCATTAAATCACTCTTTATATAACTGCTATCTGCATGCTTTAGTCTTTCTCTAGCTTCTTCATAACTTGCTTCAGATTCTAGATATGAGCCTGGAGTTTTATCCCCAGCTTCCCCCGAAATTAAACGTGCTACCTTAGTAGGAGTTCTCCCCATAACTTGTAAACCTTGTTCATACATAATGGTCGATAAATCTGGATCAATTTGTCTACACGCACGATACATTTCATCTTTTTGTAAGCTCCGCAAATCTCTACTTCTTTGTTCCATAATCTTATTCCAATATGCCATTGCTACAGGATCGTTACAGGCACTACATAACTTCTTGTATAATTCCGGTGTTAAATATTCCTCACTTTTAACATCAGAGAAAAATTTAAAAAAGTCATCATAACTCAAGCCTTGCATACCTAGATATTTTAGCAGTCCAACAAAGTATTGATATTTATTTATGTCAAATGTTAACACGTCAGTAGCTCCATGATATATTGAATCTAAGGGAAAATCACCACTCCCTAAAACAGTGGCTACACTATCTCCCACTTCAATATAATTTCCTAGTACCAACTTTTCTGTTGGATTAAGATAGATATGCGGATTATTTTCAAATAATGACCTAGATAACTTACTGCCATCATCATCAAAATTCATTTCCAATTTTTTATCATAATCTGCCAAACATTGTTTGGCTGCTATTTCTGCATCTTTAGGCTTTAACTTTCTTCCTCCTAAAATTTCCAAATTCTTAATATTACTCATATTATATCCCCCTCATAGTTAGGCATATTATACACCAAAATTAATCAACAGTAAATATATCATTGACATAAAACAGAGAAAATGATAAAATCAGAACATAAATCTTTGATGAGGACATAATTTTTATGTATATTTTTATAGAGAGTTATTGTATGGTGAAAAATAACAAAATTAAGTAAAAATTCCTACCTCGGAGTGAAATGTAAACATTTCCGGTTAATACCGTTATTTGAATTAAGTAAATTAAAAGGATGGTACCGTGCTTAGCACTCCTATGACCATTCTTTTTTTGTTATATAAAAGAAAGGATTGATATTATGAGATGGTATAAACGACCGAGTATCTTTCTTATAAAAAACAATAGAAAGGAAGATAAGAATGAAATTAAGTAAATTAAATATTAAGAAAATCAATTTACAAGATATTGATGAAAATTATAGTGGTCAAGACATTTTAATGAAATTAGGTGAACTATACCAATTTGAAAGTGGAATATACGGATACGGTAACATCTTAAACAAGCTTCAAAGAAACATTGAAAATATAATAAGCGAAGAATTGGAAAAAGCTGACTGTATTCAAGTAGAGTTCCCAAAGCTACAACCAAAAAAAATCTGGGAACAATCCAAAAGATGGGATGTATATACTAAAGAAGAAGATATGATGTTCACCATAGATAATAATCTTGGAGAATATGCCTTAGGACCAACAGCTGAAGAATGTGCAACCATATTTGGAGCAAATAGACTATTATCCTACAAGAACTTACCCGCAACTTATTTCCAAATAAGCGAAAAATTTAGAAAAGAAAAAAGAGCTAGAGGCTACCTATTTAGGCCAAGAACATTTACTATGATGGATGCTTACTCTTTTGATAAAACCGAAGAAGATATGCATAAGACATATAATAAAATGCATGACGTATATCTAAATATCTTTAAAAAACTTGGTATCAACATTATACCAGTTGTAAGTGATGGAGGAACTATGGGTGGTAGAGTCTCAGAAGAGTTCCAAGTAATCACCAAAATGGGAGAAGACACCATACTTTATAATGAAGAAAAAAATATTGGAATTAATAAAGATGTTTTATCATTTGAAGATAAAGATGTATTTATTAGAGCCTTTAATGAATCAACAATACAAAACACAAAGGAATACCATTCCTTAGAATTAGGCAATAACTTTGAGTTAGGAACTAAATATTCAAGTTCTATGAAACTTTATTACATAGATGAAAATGGTCAACAAAAGCCATATTATATGGGCTGTTACGGAATGGGAATTGGAAGAATAATGGCCTGTCTAATTGAAAATAATTTAATTATAAAAAGCAATAAATTAAAAGGATTTGTTTTACCATATAAGGTAGCTCCATATAAAGTACAAATAATATATAGTGAAGAAAATAAGGAAAAAGCAACTAATCTATATACTCAGTTATTAGAAAATGAAATACCAACAATAATTGATGACAGAGAAAATCTAACAATAGGTAACAAAGTAAATGATGTATTCGTCTTAGGAACACCAAAAATGATAATTCTTGGTAATAAATTTGATGGAAAAAATTATGAACTTGAAGACTCTTTAACAGAAACTAAAAAATCACTAACTTTAGAAGAAATAATTAGTGAATTAAAAGCGCACTAATAAAAATTTAATATTGTAGTATTCTTTTGTGTTACAAAAAATAAATAGAAAGAAGTAATACAAATGAAAATAATAATAAAAATAGGAACATCTTCTTTAAGTAATGAAGATGGTACCATAAACATAGAAATAATAAATAAAATTGCAAGAATTACAAAAACTTTAGTAAATGAGGGACATTTTGTAATAATAGTAACCAGTGGAGCAGTTGGATGTGGCAAAAGTATCTTACAACTAACGGCAAATTCTCAAAAATATCAGATTAAAGATAAAAAATTTGTTCGGAGAAACAACTATAGTGTCAAAGAAAAAACCCTACTTAGTGGAATAGGGCAACATAAATTACTCTCTTATTATTTATCAGAATTTGAAAAGGTAGGACTATTAACAGAACAAGTTTTAATTGCTGGTAAGAAAGATTTAATTCATAGTACAATTATAGATAATATAAAACTTTGTGCTAAAGTAGGAATTATTCCTATTATTAATGCTAATGACACAGTCTATGATAATGAACTAATTAAAAATGAGAATAAAAGATTTAACGACAACGACATTTTAGCAGCTGAATTGGCTAGACAAATCAATGTCGATATGTTAGTTTTAATAACAAATGTTGCTGGCTACCTAGATAAAGACAATAATATAGTTTCAGAAATTAATTATGACGAAATAGACGATATTATAGCAAGCACTATCAAAACAAAATCCACTGGCGGTACAGGTGGTATGCAGTCAAAACTAAACGCGTGTAAAATAGCAAAATGCGATACATATATTATCCATAATTCTAAAATAAATAATATCAATCTAATATTAAACGGAATCAATATTGGTACAAAAATAATAGCGAATCAACATAATTAATGTAATGTTAAAAGTCCATCTTCTGATGGACTTTTTTATTTCTAACAAGCATTTTTTTTCACACAAACAGTACTTTGTTCAGTAAGACAGTCTAAAGTGCATTTTATTTTAGAATACATTTGTTTTTTCATTTCGGCTGTTATCTCCATATATGGATCATCCTGCAATTCACTAATACCCGTCGTCATACTATTAACTTTTCCGGCAAGAACAGATACAACATTAGGTGCATATATACGTTTTCGTTCTGTTTCAATTTTATTCTTATCATTATCAAACAATTCATAATCATCTAAAACATCAGAAAAGTAATCAAGTAATTTATAATAAGCCGCTGTACCTTTTTTTGTTTCAACAACTTTATTGTCATCATTAAGTTCTAATGTATTTCTAATATCATAAACATCAACATAATAGACAGTATTCAAATCCAAATCATCTGTAACAGTCAAAAGAGTTGGAACAACACTTCTACACCATGGACACTTAGCAAAACCAAAATAAACAGCAAACGACTCCTTATTTTCAATTTTCTCTACAATTTCCTCAGCACTTGCATAAATAATTTTATTTTCTTTAGAAATTGAAATTGTTCTATACTTTTTACCATTAGTCTCATTAGTTACACCGTTCAAAGATTCATATTCTCTTTTAAACTTTATAGAATCATTTTTTTGATTAGAAAAAATGATTCCTACAAACATTATTCCAATAAGTATAATAACACCACATGTAACAATCTTTTTATTCTTCATACTTCACCTCAAAAACTATAGATACCATAATTTTTCATTGTTCTTGCGAACCTCTTTTATAATACTACCACCTATACACTCTCTATCTTTATAAAAAACGCAAGCTTGTCCAGGCGTAACACTCTTTACACCTTGTGGATATTTAACAAGTATTTCTTTTTCATTAAGCCATTCTAAATCAACAGGAATATCACTCTGACGATATCTAAACTTGGCTGTACAAGAAGTTACTCTCTCATCGCCAAGCCAATTAATATTATCAACTATACAAGAATCACTAATCAAATATTCATTATCTTCTCCAAGACATACATATAGTATATTTTTTGATAAATCCTTGCCTACAACAAACATCTTATCATCATTACCACCTATATTTAGCCCTCTTCGCTGACCTATTGTATAGTTCATTAATCCAATATGCTTACCAACAACTTCCTTTGTGTCAATATTAATAACATCTCCACTCTTATTAGGTAAATAGTTTTTTAAAAATTTTGAAAAATTCCGTTCTCCTATAAAACAAATACCAGTAGAATCTTTCTTTTTGGCCGTAATTAAACCAGCTTGCTCAGCAATTTCTCTAACTTTAGGTTTTTCTATATCTCCCAATGGAAAAATGACATTAGAAAACTGCTCTCTCGATACCTGAGATAAAAAATAAGTTTGATCTTTATTTAAATCTAGAGCTCGCATAAGGTGTCCATTTTCCATTTTGGCATAATGTCCTGTAGCTATAAAATCAGCACCTAATTTATTTGCTTCTTTCGCAAACATATCAAATTTAATATACTTGTTACACATAATATCGGGATTGGGAGTTCTACCATTTTTTAATTCTTCTAAGAAATATGTGAATACATAATCCCAATACTCTTTAACAAAGTCTTTTCTATGCAGAGTAATTCCTAATTTATCACAAACAACTTTAGCATCATTATAATCTTTCTCTTGTGGGCAAATACCACTCTCAGTAGTTGGACCATCTAATTCTCCATCGGCTAAAGAGTCCCAATTACGCATAAATAACCCAACGACTTCATAACCCTGTTGCTGTAAAAGCAAGGCCGCAACACTACTATCAACTCCACCACTCATCCCTATAACCACTTTTTTCATAACACACCTCTTTTGCATCCAGAATTTTCTAATTATAAATCCGCATGCCTCTATTTTAATTATCTATGACAAGATCCGAAATACGTATTTTATAAAATGCAATATCGTTAAATTTCTTATTATTCATCATTTCATTTTCTTCAATATGGCATGAAAACGATATCACAGAATATCCTTTACCCAGTAACTTAATTATGTTAGCACATTGCCCTACCATATTATAGCTACTATCATAGTACATAGTTGTCATGTCAATACTACCTTTAAAATAATTAGGATTACTAACTTCTCCTGAAATATATACCTTGTTTTCATCATTAGACATTCCAGTATAATAATTCACAACAATCGTTCCAAAAATCTTCTCTCCTGGAAACCTAACGTGAGACACATATTCGTCTGGCAAATCTTCTACTACGCATTACAGTTTCTGCACACATACTCATCTTTACCCAATTTATGGCCACATTGTCGACAATAATTATTCATATACAAACACATCCTTTTCTATAAGAATATCATAATAATTCTATTATGATAATTTATTTTAACTAAAATGATTATGTATACGTAAATAATCTTGACTACAAAAAACTATACATCTAATAATCTTTCTTCTATCTTATTTATTATTTCTAATCTTAAATCCTCATCATTAACTTCATTTAAAATATTATTGAAGTTAGCCATAACAATTAACTTTTGAGATTCTTTTTCTGAAAGACCTCGACTCATAAGATAAAATAATTTATCCGCTGATATTTTACCTGAAGATATACCGTGTGAACCTATAACATCATCCTCATGACATAATAACATTGGAAGCGATCTAGCAACACAGGTATCGGACAATAGTATACAATTCTCTTTTTCTTTACCTACCGCATTAGTAGCACCTTTTAATATATCTATAATACCCCTAAAATTCTTTTTTGCTTTATCAGATAAAGCACCATCTACTTTTAGAATATTTACAGTCTTCTTAAACTTATTTTTCAAAGTATAATTCATATCAATTATATCTTCATCCATACCTAAATAAATATTATTAACACCATTAGTAGCATTTTCTCCCACAGTATTAGAATATATATTTCCTATTTTTATTTTAGCTCCTATATCAATTATTGTATGATTTACTTTAGCATTTTCAAAAGCATCATTTTCAATGGCAAAAAAATTATAACTAGAATTGTTTAAAAAGTTAAGTATCGTTATATTACCATTAGAAGATTCTTCATTAATTAAATTTTCTTTAAAAAAATTAAAATAACTATTCTTATCTTTTGAACTAAACTTTATCACAAAACTAGCAGAAGAATTAGCTTCATATTTTATATTAAAATTTGAAATCAATGCATCGCTTTTTTCAAACTCATACTCAAGATATATTGGTTCTCTTACAACTGTATTTTTAGGAACTATTATGTTACAATCTAAATACTCATTGAAATCTAATCCCAACTTAGAGGTTAGCTTTCTTCTTTTCTTTTTAAACTCTATCGTTATTTTATCTATTTCAGTGCCTTGTACATTAAAACTCTTTGAACTTATTGTTTCTGGAATAGTAAGTTCTAAGCTAATATCATTAATCTTAAAATTATTGGTTGTTTTTTGTTCCAATTTATTTAAAGTATATAACATACTATCCCTCCTATCCTATCGTTCCTTCAAGTTCTAAATCTATTAATCTATTCATTTCTACTGCATATTCTACTGGAAAAGCTTTAGCTATTGGTTCAGCAAATCCCCTAACAATTAGAGCGGTTGCTTCTTCCTCACTCATCCCACGTGTCATCAAATAATAAATTGCTTCCTCACTAATTTTTCCAACGCTTGCCTCATGTGAAAATTCTATCTCATTATTTTCTATAGTACTTGTTGGTACTGTATCACTTCTAGATTCATTATCTAACATTAAAGACTCACAAGACACAGATATCTTTGAATTTTTTGCATTCTTTTTTACCAAAACATTGCTTCTAAAAGTACATATTCCACCGTCTTTAGAAATTGATTTAGAATCAACAAAACTCGAAGTATTTGGAGCATTATGAACAATCTTTAGACCAGTATCTAAATTCTGTCCAGCACCGGCAAATGATATATTTATAAATTCACATTTTGCGCATCTCCCATTTAACACACTTAATGGATACAACATAGACACCTTAGAGCCAAAAGAACCCATTATCCATTCAATTTTTCCATTTTCTTCTACATAACATTTTTTTGTATTAAGGTTTAGCATATTTTTGGACCAATTTTCAATAGTAGAAAAACGTAAGAAAGCATTTTTCTTTACAAATAATTCTACACATCCAGCATGTAAGTTTAACTCATTATAGCCAGGTGCAGAACAGCCTTCAATAAATTGTAATTCCGCACCTTCATCTACAATAATTAAAGTATGCTCAAATTGCCCTGCTCCTTTTTCATTTAATCTAAAATAGCTTTGTAACGGTCTATCAAGCTTAGTATTTTTTGGGATATAAACAAAACTACCACCTGAAAATAAAGCATAATGAAGAGCAATATACTTATGATCATATATAGGCACGGCTTTAGTAAAATATTCTTTAACCAAATCTGGATATTTTCTTAACCCTTCTTCAAAACTAGTATAAATTATTCCTTCAGACTCTAAATCCTCTGATAAGTTATGATAAACCGTAGCCGAATCAAACTGCGCACCACTACCAGCTAGAGCTTGCTTTTCTGCTTCTGGTATTCCAAGTTTGTCAAAAACAGTTCTTATATTTTCAGGAACATCTTCCCATTTTCTTTGCTCTTTATCAATTGGCTTAACATAAGTAGCTATATTATTAATATCTAAATAAGTAATATCTGGTCCCCAATCTGGATTTTTTAGTTTAAAAAAGACTTCTAAAGCTTTAATTCTTATATCTAAAACCCACTGTGGTTCATCTTTTTCCTTAGATATTTTTTCAATTATTTCTCTATTTAGCCCATACTCTTTACTTTGGGAATCACTAGCTACAGCCTCATTATAAATATTTCTTGTTTTAACATCTTCATATTCATTAATGTCTGTTTTTTTCATTTATAATTCCACTCCTAGTCTAAATATTTCTTATAACCATTCTCTTCTATTTCTCTAGCTAAATCCGCTGAACCAGTTTTAATAATCTTTCCATCAGCTAATATATGAACTTTATCAACTGGCAAAGCAGCTAAAATCTTGGTCGAATGCGTAATTATTAAAACGGCGTTATCAGCATTTTTATACAAATTAATACCTTTAGATACTGTTCTTATAGCATCAACATCTAAACCAGAATCTGTCTCATCTAATATAGCTAATTTTGGATTTAATAATAATAGTTGTAATATTTCATTTTTCTTTTTTTCTCCGCCAGAAAACCCAACATTAAAATCTCTAGATGTTA
Organism: uncultured Erysipelotrichaceae bacterium; assembly: GCA_902803685.1. Next base: position 9,757 of record CADCQR010000057.1, on the reverse strand, counting down.
ACTCTTTTTTCATATTTAATTCTTCCATATATTTTTCAACTTCTTTAGAAAAAGTGAATATATTTGTCTTCTCTCCAGTAATACTTTTCTTAGCAGTTTTTAAAAACTGAGCCAATGATATACCAGGTATTTCTTCTGGAGTTTGAAAAGACATAAATATCCCTTTTCTAGCAATAACATCAGTTTTTTGGCTTGTTATATCTTCACCAGAAAACTCAATAGTACCATTCGTTATTATATATTTTTTTGAACCCAATATTGTATTAGCTAAAGTTGACTTACCACTACCGTTTGGTCCCATAATAACGTGTACTTCACCTTTTTTTATTTCTAAATTTAAGCCTTTTAATATTTCTTTAGCATTATCATCTTCCGCAATTGTTTGTAAATTATTTATTCTCAATAATGTATCCATTAGTAGCCTCCTATATATAATCTTTAAGTGTTTTACTGTTTAAGTAATCATTAATCTCATCACTTAAACCTTTCCATATTGGGTACGTTTTGCATTGCCCTTGCTTAGGACAATTCTCCCTATTAACACAAGATACAATATCTAAGTCCTCTTCTGCCGCTCTAATAATATCTCCTATCCTATAATGTTCAGGTGCATATTTAAGTTTATATCCACCAACACTTCCCCTAGATGTTATAAAAAAATCATTTTTCTTTAAGCTCATCATGATCTTTTCTAAGTATTTTAAAGATATATTTTCATTCTCAGCTATTTCATTTAGAGAAATAAACTTACCATTCTCATAAGATAATGCCAAGTCAAGCATTAATGTTAATGCATAACGCCCTTTAGTAGAAATTTTCATAGCAGTTCTCCTTTGCTTTTTTTATTTTACTACTGTATAGGTAGGAATTCAACAAAAACACAACTAAATTTATAGCAAAAAAAAGCAAATAGTCTACTACTCATTGCTTAATTTTTATAGTAGCACCATTGCTTTCTAATAAAATAGCTCCACTTCTTGTCAAATAATACTTAACATTATTTTTTGTTAATAAATCTATAGTAGAACTATCTTCTTGTTCATCAATAGATGATGTTATAACAGCATATTTTGGATTTACTGTATCTATAAGTGAAGTAAGACTACTTAGATGATGCCCATGATATGGCATTTTTATAAAGTCAAATGTATTTTTATGACTATTTAAATACTCGTTTATCCTAAGATTTTCAGCATCACCCATAAATATAAAACTATTATTTTTATATTTTACTTCAGTTATTAAAGATGAGTTGTTGCTAGCTTTTTCAACATAATCATCTTCTAATGGAGCGTTAATTGTAAAATAAACATCTCCAAAAGAAAATGTTAAATCGTCTTCTATTGTTAATGGTTCTATATCTTTATTTTCTAAGGCTACTATATATTTAGTATAAACTTTACTTTCTTTAGGACTATTACTTTGAATAACATTATCGATCTTTATCTTATCTATTATTTTATAAGCACTACCAACATGATCCTTATCAAAATGAGTAATAATTAAATAATCAAGTTTATCTATACCATGTTTCTTTAAATAGTTAATAATTGTATCTCCTAGCTCTTTTTCGCCTGTATCTATTAATACAGCAAATTCATGGTTATATAACAGTGCAGCATCAGCTTTTCCAGCATCAAAAAAATATATACTTAATTTATCTTTTTGATTATTACTTAATTTAAATGTAATTAAACCTATAAATATTAAAAAAGATAAAAGGAATCCTATTAATATAACTGTTTTTCTTCTCATACATAAACTTCTTTCTATTAGAGTATAATCATTTCTTTTTTCTATAAATTATAATTATAAGAATAAGTAGAATACTAAAAAGTAAATACAGATTAAGTAACTTGTTAGTAGTACCATATATATCTAAGAATCCATGACATATAAAATACATAGTAATAGTAGCAATCAATGAATGATAGGCATTAAGAGAAACTCTATTTACTTCTTTATTCTTTATATATAGAAATACAACTGTTCCTAAAAGAAAAGGTACCAAAGATGCAGTTATCATAAATACCGAATATACTCCATGTGAATAGTATTCGTATATGATACTAAAAATTAAAATTACTATTGATATTATTAAATATATTTTACTTGTTTTTTTAGTAACCAATATAGACAATATCTGATACCTCTCTTTCTCTTATAGATTTTCCATTTGTAGTTGGTTTATTAATAAGATTATTCATAAATACCATAGTTGATGAACCTCCACCATCTAGATTATAAGCTTTTTCTACCCCTAATTTTTTCAAGAATTCGGCCAATTGGTATAGACTTAAGCCTTTACTTTCGTTAGTTCTACCATCACTAACTACAAATAAATAGTGATTTTTATCTATATAAGCAATGGCAGTTCTTGGATTAGATGCCATAGCTTTACCAACCTCTTCTTTTTCAGACACCTGAATATCAAAGTTATCTACTAACCCTGGTCCAAAGGACAACACGTCTTTTACTCCTTTTTCTATTAATTCCTCCGCGGTAATATCAGTCTCATTAATTATATCCATTTCCCCATTAGAATATATTACTAAATCCATCTGATTACGAGTTGCTACACTACGATATATAACCCCATTTCTTATAACATATCCTTTTTCCCTAACACCATAATAATCACCATTTATAGCTATTAGGGCATTATTTTGTAAAGCTATTTTACTAGTTGTTTGAACAACATTTTTACCAAAAGTATCATATGCAAAAGCTGTCTTTAAACAACTTGGATTATTCACATAAATGTCCGCCACATAAATCTTAGTATCATATTCATAATAATCTTCTAGAGTTATACTTATATTACTATCTTGGTAGGACGTCTCCGTAGTAATAACATCACCTTTACTTACTTTACCAGTAGTACTAACATTTTCAATAGTCTGATACCCATGACTTAAGACCAAAGTATCCAAAAAGAAATATATAGTAAAACCAAGAAGAAAAATTAAATAAATTATTAAAATACTATATTTTCTAAACATTATCCTCCTTCTTAAATATAATACAGTGTTGAACTAAATAACTAAAAAAGAATAAAATCAACTCTGTTATTAATTTAGCCACTATTTTATTTATTGATAAACTCACTAAAACACTTAATAATGTAGTATTTAAAATTAATATAAATAATGCCAATAATAGATATTGTAAAGCTACTTTTTTAACATTACTTTTATTTTTAAAAACATATTTTCTATTGATAGTAAAATTAAAAGTACCACTAATAATTCTAGCTATAACATTGGCCAGTTGAACAAAATATTGATTATTTACTAGTAGATGACATAATAAACCAAATGAAAGTATATCTATTAGAAAAGAGCATATTGAGGCCAAAGAATACTTTAAAATTTCTTTATATATTTTATATGAATCTTGTATTGCTTTAAAGTTAGAAGATTTATTATTATTTATATATATAGTTTCAATTATTAATTCCTTAATAGGAATATTTTGTTTTGCTAGTTCTAAAAGAACATTTATTTCATATTCGAATCTTTCTCCTGGTATTTTTAGTAAAACATCTGCTAATTCATTACTAAAGGCTCTAAGTCCAGTTTGAGTATCTTTTACATTTACTCCTGATACCATAGAATAAATATGCTTAGTAATAGTATTTCCAAATTTACTGCGCAATGGCACATCTTTATCAAATAATCGACTACCTAAAACTAAAGAATCTAAATTTTTACTAGCAAACTCCAATAGTCTTTTAGCATCTTCTAATTTATGTTGCCCATCACAATCCATTGTTACTACTACATATTTTTCAAAATTCTCCTTTATATATTTAATACCAGTTTTTAAAGCAACACCTTTACCTTTATTAACCTCATGAGTAATTAAATGACACTGATCTTTAATCTTATTAAAAAATTCTTTTGAATTTATATTACTGCCGTCATCTACAACAACGACAGTAATATCTTCTTTTCTTAGTTCACTAACTACTTTTTCTAAAGTAGAATCTGGATTATATGCAGGTATTAGAGCTATAAATTTAATATTATTAACGCATTCTTCTTCCTCCTCCTGGACCACCAGGACCACCTCCCATAGAATTGGTATTAGTTCCAACTGTTGTTGTAGTTGAACTTATTGTAAATGACTGATATTCATTACCATTTAATAATAATCTATAAGTTGAATTAGTCTTTAATTTTGAAGTTGATATTGCCACTGAAGAATACTGCTTGCTTGGCATATAACTTAATATTTCATTGTTATCTTCATCAACAATTGAGACTACTGTATTAGCACTTTGAGAATTTAAATAGATTATCAAGTTGTTTTGTTTTGAATTATTACTAATTCCCTGAGCCATTCCTGATGAACCAACAGCAATTACTTCGCCACCATCAGCAATAAATGTTCCATTATAATCTAAGGCAGCATTGCCATTATCGGTTGGGCCATCTACATAAACTTCTCCGCCAGAAACTTTAATACTTCCATTAGAGTCTAATCCGTCACCACCAGCATTTACATAAATTTTACCACCAATAACCTCTAATAGTCCACCGTTATCTTGATCCATACCACCCCTACCTTGCATATTATTGTTAGTAGTTGTAGTAGTTTTCTGATTGCTTATATTAACTCCATCATCAGATGATGTAACTTTTATATCACCATCATTTATAGTAATTTCATAGGCTTCTAATCCTTCATAACTCTTACTAATATCAATATTTCCATTATTGATTACTAATTTATTATCGGCATGTATACCATCGTCGCCTGAAGAAATTTCTATAGTTCCATTATCAATTGTTACTATATCATTGGTATGAATAGCATCATCAGAAGTATCAAATGTATATTTACCGCCTTTTATAGTAATACTTGAATCTGCTTTAAGTCCTTTAGCACTATTTGTATCTGTTGATGCACTCCTATTTCCCCAGGTACCCCAACCAGCTTTATCTGATGAATTAGTACTTCCACCACCTGTTTTAATATTGAATGTTCCATCTTCAATAACAAGCTTAGTTACTGCTTGAATACCATCTAATTCACTTGTAATATTAAAGGTTCCGTTTTGAATATATACATACCCTTTTTCTTGATCATTCTCCTTGGTTGACTTTATACCATCACCGCTACTATTGATATTAAAAGAGCCATCTTTAATATAAACAGAGTCTGTTACCCTAATACCATCATCAACCGCTGTTATCGTATAATTCCCACTATTAATTTTCAAATCGTCTTTTGATACTATTCCATCACCATGATTAGCAACTATCTCAAGTGAACCAGTACCTTGTATAAACAAATCATCTTTAGAAGATATTACACCATCATAATCAGAATATTTACTACTATATTTAGTACTATCTGTTAACTTATTAGTAGTACCTTCTTTTAATTCAATTACACAGTTTTTAGCGCTTTCTACTACGATAGCTGGTGAATCTTTACTAGTTATATCAACACCACTTAATATAAGTTTCACATTATCTTGAACATTTACCGTTATATTTCCATTAGTAATAGCGCCAGTTACTTCATATACTCCAGCTTTTGTTATATTTAAACTACTGTCTAAATTTACTTGATAAGTTTTAAAGCTTGTCCAATCTATATCATCATCACTTGTATTTAAACTACTAGCAGATATTTCATTAATTAAAGATGTATTCTTATCTTTATTTACTATAAAATATCCACCTATCAAACCAGAAGTTATTAATATAGCAACTATAAACGCAAGTATTAATTTTTTATTTTTTTTCATTACAATTCATCATCTCCTAACGCTTGGCTCAATATTATCTTTAAATTACTATTTTTTATTCTTAAATCATCTATAAATTGTTTTTCTTTAGAATAATCTTTTAAAATAACATTATAAGTTAATTCAAACATACTTCCCATATTAATTGTTTTAGATTTTATTAATTCACATTTTGTTGTATATTTATTAAATTCTTCATCAAATACACCAGTATAATCTAAATCTTCTGGAACAACTATTTTTAATTGCTTTTCACTCTTATTAGTTTCAAAAATAGATAATTTGTTATATAGAAATAAAATAATACAACCTAATATTGTTATTAGTATTGAAAATATTATATATCCTGTTCCTATAGCTAATCCAACTGTCATAGCAAAAAATACAGTCAGTATTTCTTTAGCATTCCCTGGTAATGATCTAAACCTAACTAAAGAAAATGCTCCCATGATAGCTACACCAGTTCCTAAATTACCATTTACTAGCATTATAACAACCTGAACTAAAAACGGTAATACCGCTATGGTTGTAAGATACCCTTTTGTGCATTTGGATGTATATTTATGTGTAATGGCTATTAATAAACCAGATATTATCGCAACAGATGCACATATTATTAAAGATAAAAGATTTAATTCTGAAGTTGTATTAGAAAATAAATTTGTTAACATGTTATACCACACTCCTTCTTATATATGTTTCCATATTTTGAAAACGAATGAGGAAATATTTTCTCCTCAGTTATAATTTTAGTAAACCACAATGGCATAGACCCAAGAGTTTTTACTTCCATTATATAATGTGGTTCATCAAAATATAGATTTCCTTGACTACCAATTTCTAATCTTAAATCACTTCTTCGGCTTCGCAAATTACTATCAAAAGTAACCCTAAAATTATTATCGTCTTTTCCTTTGTAACTTTGCCTATCATAAGCTAAAAATAGTTTTGGATAGACCTTATAATGATGAAAATGATAATCAATTTCTCGCATAATTTGATTATTTTCACCAAAGACCCCTGTTTCTAGATATTTATAAAAATCATTTAATGTCAAGTTCACTCTTCTCTTTCCAACAATTCCTTTATATTTATTTTTTATTTCAAAGAAAACCGTACTATTCATCTTTGGTGTATTATAACTCCGTAATCTTATTTTTTCTTTGAACAATGGTTTTTCTATTGATTTTATGATTAAATCATCATCTTTAGTATCAAAATATATATTACATATAGTTGATTCAAAAAAAGTATCTTTTTCTAAATAAATAATTAGTCTTTTAATCAACCTTTCATATTGCTTTTGTGTCAGCAAATATTTCTTTTCAACCCTTCGAAATATTTTGTCATCCATATATTGCTCCTTTCTTTTATGTATTAAGTATATGAGTCAAACATTAAATGAACATTAAAAAAAGAGATTATTTCTCTTTAAAATATTTTCTAAAATAAGCTTCGCTTTCTTGTAAAGCTACTTTATCATAAATAGATTTTATTTTTTCAAGAAATTTACTTGTAATTTCTTCTCTTTCTTCGTCAGTAATATCTTCTAATTTAATTGTATTTGCAGCATTAATCTCTGCTGGTTTAGCATTTTTTTCAAGTTTTACATTATTGTTTATGGTTAAGTTAAATTTATCATTACTATTCTTATAATAAATATTCATAGTAGTATCAACCACTTGAGTATCCTTACTAAGATTGCTTTTTACATCAAGTGTAATCTTATATTCAACATCATCTTCAGCAATAACATATTCCATTTTTAAATTATTATCATTGCCTTCAATAGTCATATTCCTTTTTACAGCCTTATCGTCTGGTTCAAAATCCACATTCATAATATTCTTATTTGAATCATAATTTCCAGATACAGTACACTTTTTATCACTATCATAAACTTTAAAATCATAATTATTATCATTAACTATTATTTGTAATGTAGTTTCGTCTTGGCTATAACTACTAATAGCTCTATAAACATAATCTAACTCCTTTATTTTATTAAAAGCACCATCTAAATACATATTAACAACTAATTCATCAGTTGTAGTGTCTTCCTTTAATTCTTCAAGTTTATCATCAATTGTCTTATTCATTTCTTCCTTAGTATCATTATATAGATTAGACAAGATATCAATTACTTTTTCATCAGATTTATATTCTGTCAAAACAGTCGTTAGATAATCATTTATTTTTATTGTATAAGAAATCTTAGTATATTCTGCTTTCTTACCAGCAATTTCTTTTTCTTCAGTTTCTTTTTTTATATCATCTTTAGTATAATTCTTGGTTATTTTTTCTGTTTTTTCTATTAAATAATTTAAATCATGAGTATTTAAAGACTTAGAAAGCTTCATATTTTTTATCTCGTCTTCTAACTCAGTTAATACTGTTTTGTTATATAAATCTCCAAGACTTATCAATGCTTTCTTACCTTCGATATAACTTTTTAATTCGATAATATTTTTATCGTTTTCTACCAAAATTGCATAGCCTGAAGCCTTATTATTACTTTTGGCAATAACTCCACCATAATTCAATTTATAAGCACTTAATTTTTGTAAATCAACAGAATCAGACTTATAATCTGAGCTTATACTTAAATTACCAGTCATACCAAGAAAATCCTTTTCCAGGTCATATTCTAATTTCTTATTATCTAATAGTGAAATAGTAGATTTGGCCTTTTCAAACACCATGTTAATTTCTTTCTCTACAACTTTTTCCTCATTTAGGATAAAGATATCTGATAATGCAAATCCACCACCAATTAATATTAATAAAATTCCCATTATAAAAAATAATTTAGGGACTTTATTCTGTACTACTGACTCTTTCATAAAATACTCCTTATTATATTTATATAACAATATTATAGCATAATAAATTTAATTTTTTACTACAAAAAAGATAGTATGTTTAAATACTACCTTTAAATTATTAATTTGTCATATCGGAAATATCAAATATATTATTATCACTTGTTACTTTTGGTAATTCACCATTCCATTTTTCAATGAACTTTTCCTTGATAATATTATCTGTTAATGATTCTTCTTTTAATTCATTAGCCTTTTTTTCAGCTTCAGCTGCAACAATCTTTTTCTCAGCTTCTATCTTTTCTTTTTCTAATTCTTGTTTAGCAGTAAGGACTTTTTGCTCTGCAACTTGTTTTTCTTCTATTGCTTTTTCAAACTCTTCACTAAAACTAAAATTTATTATATTAAAATCACTTACTGATAAACCATATTTCAATACCTTTTTTGATAACTCATCCTTACAAATAGCACTTACTTCACTTCTGTTAGTAATAAGTTCCTCTGCCGTATATTTTGAGGTCACTGCTTTTATACTCTCTTCTATAGCCGGTTCTAAAATTATTTGTTCATATCCAGTACCAACATTCTTATACAAGTTAATAGCTTTTGTTTTATCAACTTTATAGTTTACGGCAATAGAAATATCAACATCCTGAAGATCCTTACTTGAACTGTTTGTTTTTACTTCAATTTTTTGAACCCTAACATTCATTTTCTCTATTCTTTCTACAAATGGTATTTTTAAATTAATTCCTTCATTTGTTCTATGGTTAACTACCTTTCCAAACCTTACTCTAATACCAACCTCTCCACTATTTATAGTTGTTAATGAGGCGGATAAAAATATTATGATAATAAATACTACTATTCCAATATTAATAACATTTTTCCTCTTTAATAATTCTTTCATTTTAATTCCTCCGTCTGTTGAAAGTATACAAAAAAGACCTTTATATTAACATATAAAAGTCTTGTTCTTTATAAGTAAACCCAGGGCACTATACCCGGTTGTTGAGTTACTTCATCAATTTGATGGAACTACTCCCTTTCAACATTCTCATTATAACACATAATTGGTCATTTGTCAATTCGGCCATTAATACTTTTGCGTTACTATTCACAGAAAAACTTACACTACACTATATAAAATTCAAAGGTTCCGTTTTTTATTACC
>CADCQR010000056.1 GCA_902803685.1 uncultured Erysipelotrichaceae bacterium | reverse complement strand
ACACGACAAATTCGAATGAATCCTGGATCATAATGCCTCCGTATAATTTAAAAGATACTTATTTTTCATTAAAGAGGATAATATCCGCGTACTTGGGGGTGCCATGGAACTCGGTTTTCTTGATTTCTTGCAGGATTTTATTCTGCAAATTTACACCGCCACTATTTTTAAGGAGGCAACGCACCACATAAACACCTCGTTTATTGTAAAAAATCACCTATTTATTCATTTTTTGAATAAAAATCTTGACAAATCAGTTTAAAACCCATATTTTTATCCAAAAATCGAATACCACTTTCTTTTAAAAGGATCTGTCAGCTACCCATTTTTAAGCTTCATCAGGTTGCAGACTAAATATAGATAATCAACGACCATTTTCACACACACCTTTCCTAGTCGCATTTTTTATCAGTGCAAAAAATTCACGCCAACAGTTAATTTATGATTTACACAGCCATTTTACACCACCAGCAGTGTATTACCGGCAAAGACTCAAGTGTTCTTCAGGAGTAACTACACAGCAATCCGTTCAGCGTTATTCTTAGCGGCTTATTCAATTGAGACGAATATTTTAAATACAGAGAAAATTACGAAACGCCTTTTTAAATGTTATTCGGGCAACATTAAATTAACGTTTTTCCCTATACGACTCAACTCAGAATCAGATAATTTCCCTTGGATATTTAAAGAAACTGCTAGTACTTCATACTCCAATAAAAAAATGTTTATGTAAGACTTGTATGAATTTTCATCCGCATAAAGTGTATTTAACCGAGAAGGCACATTACCATGAAAATTATTACACCTTGAAGCGTATAATATTCCGCATAATAAGAAAAAAAGTTCGTCTTTGTCATTAATACAATATTGTCGCTCTTGTCTTGACTGAAAATCACTTATTTTAGTTTCATGTTTATCCAATAAATCTTTTAAGGATTTAGAAAAACATCTTCTAATATTAATACCTTTTGTTGTATCACTAGGATCTATGTTTAGTTTTAATTGAGCATTGTTTATAGCAGGTCTAGTAATAGACGTAAAAGCTTTGCCATAGGAATTCTCTAGTATTCTTTTTAATTCAGGCAATACTTTTATTACAGATGTATATGCAGAAGGAATAACACTTTCCAAAACACCACAGCAATCACAAACATACCCTTTAAGCAAATATGATGAGACAAAATGAAATAATTTTTCATTTAATTTCTTAGCAAAATTATGTAAAATAGGAAAATACTTGTCTGAATTATTCATAATTGAATCTATCAGTTTTTCAATTCCTCTAGTATCTATCAAGCGTCTAGCACCATTCAAAATCAGCATTTCATTATACGAATTATTTATAGCTTGCCAGCAAAATAGCGATGCTAGATCAGGACGCTGAGGCAAACTATAATAGCAATCTGCCAAATATGTCAAAATTTCATAAGGGGCATTATCAACATTAGTCCATGTTGTATCATAGATATATTCCAACTTATCCAAGATGTCACATTCTAATTTTGGCAAAAGTTTTTCATGAACATCTTTTGAATACGACTTTACTAGCTGCAGTAATTCTTGTTCTTTCATAATTTATCGATGCACTTTTTTATTTGACAATACCTTTGAGTTCTTCCCAGAAATCGTTAATAGCTTGATTTGGAATTTTTCTTTCCGCGCCTTCAATTAGCATCTGTTTATCAATATTTATTTTTATAAGTTTTTTTGCTGGAGTGTCCTTTTCGCTAAATATTCCTCTTGATAAACCTACCTTAATAACATCATAAACAATATTACCTGCTTCTTCCTCCATTTCTTCTCGGCTAAAGTAATAATGTTTATTTGATTTAGAAATCATTTTTGATACAACTTCTTTTATATTTTCAGGAATATTTTTCTCGTTATCATATAATTTTTTTTGAATTTTCAAAAAGCCGCAATCAATAAGTTTTTCGTTAATTAATCTAGGAGAATATATTTCTTCGCCTCCCGCAAAAGAGATTCCATTTATATCTGTTTTTTCATCGATATTAAAATTCTTATATCGTTCTATAGACCCAAAACTAATATAAAATAATTTTGAACTTAAAATTTTTACATTTTGTAGATTAGTTTTTGATAAATCAAGTTGGTTAAATTCTGAATCGGATATGACTATATTTTCTATGGAAATATTATCCATATCATCGCCCATCAACAACAAATTTTTTATTTCTAAATTACAGCAATCTTTTTCATTCAAAGCGACTACCACTAATTTTGAAACATTATTTCTAAAAACTTGGCCTTTATTATTTTCTAAAGCAAAGTTGGTTAAAGATATCATTTGCGGAACATTAATAATAGAATCCCTTAACAGCCATTTCAGCCATGTGAGAACATCTTTAGGGAGCTCCTTGTCTGAATAGAACGTGTCTAAATCAGCGATATTATTATTCTTTATTCGCTCAGATAATCTTAATGCCAAATAGTAATTTGAAAATTGTATATGAGAAAAAACGTATTGTCCATCAACTATGCTAAAAACGCTATGTATTGCTATTTTATCAGAAAACATTTCTATTTTTTTTGTATCACAATTTGACACAGACAAAGCCATTTCAACACAAATTTTTAATTCATCCATGGACAATCGTTGTGTAGAACTTCTATACATTTCCTCAGCAACAATCCCTAAAACAGATCTATGATCTTCAATCGTTGAGATGGGATTTTGATCTCGATCAAGCCATTTTTTTGTAGCCTCTCGTTCAACATACTTTTCTATTATTCGTTTGATTCTTGCAAACGAATTTTCTTCATTTTTTATTTCTTCAATAGATTGCTGTTCTTCCAAATACCATTCAATTATTTTTGTCAAAAAAAATGGACTACTTAATAAGGCATCGTCTTTGTCAAAAACACTTTCAATATTTGAATAGACCTCATTTGAATTAAAAGAATATTTATTTTTTTGTATATACTTTTGTATAAGAGACAGCCTTTCACACCTATTCCACTTTTGTAAAGACGAATCTCTTTTTTCAAAAGAGCCTACCTTGGGTT
>CADCQR010000055.1 GCA_902803685.1 uncultured Erysipelotrichaceae bacterium | reverse complement strand
ATTCGGCCATTAATACTTTTGCGTTACTATTCACAGAAAAACTTACACTACACTATATAAAATTCAAAGGTTCCGTTTTTTATTACCGTGAATTTAGTTTTATAATTGTGTAAATAAAGGTATTATTTCTATAACTAATACTGATTTACCAAAAAAGCATCCAAAAAAAACGAGACATTTCTTACAAAAATGTTATATATAATTATAGGAATTAAGTATTTAACTTAGTCATTTTACGTTAAGGATAGCACTGCCAAAAGTGGAGTTTTGTAACTTATTAAGTTTATAACTAATAAAATTGCTAATAATATAATAAATTATCAGTATGAAAAAAATACAATATTAACAAAAAATGTCGCAAAGCGGCACTTTTATAATCAAATATCTTACAAAAATATAAAATACAACAAAACTATTATTCCCAAAATAATTCTATACCAACCAAATACTTTAAAATCATGTTTTCGAATATAATTCATCAAAAATTTGATAACTATTAAACTAACTATAAATGCAACTAAGCATCCAACTCCTAAAATAGTCAACTCCAAAGTATTAAATACAAATCCAACTTTTAAAATATATTTTAATAACTTTAACAATGAGGCACCAAACATAACTGGTATAGCTAAGAAAAATGTAAACTCTGCAATGACACTTCTTTCCATTCCTATGAGTAAACCACCTATTATAGTAGCACCGCTCCTAGAAGTACCTGGAATTAATGCCAATAGCTGAAATAAACCAACTTGTGCAGCTTGTTTATATGTAATCTCGTTTAAATCTTTTGTACTCCTACTACCAATATTTTTACTTTCAATTATAATAAATAATATACCATAAATAATCAATGCCAATGATACCACTATACCATTATACAAATATTTATCTAACAAATCATCAAATAAAAGTCCAATAATAGCTGCTGGTATACAGGCAACTAAAACCTTCCCCCACAGATTTAACGTATTAACAGTATCCTGTTTATTTTTACCAAATCCCCAAGGAAAAATCGTCTTAAAATATATTAAGACAACAGCCAAAATGGCTCCCAACTGAATAACAACTTCAAACAATTCATAAAACTCACTACTTACCTTTAGTTTTATAAACTCGTCCAACAAAATCATATGACCAGTTGATGACACTGGTAACCACTCAGTAATACCTTCTACAATTCCAAAAAGTATTGCTTTCATTATTTCTAACATTTCCTATTTCCTCCAATCGTGATTATATCATACATTGTATATTTAACCACAAAAATATAAAAAAATATATTAAATAACAATAAAAATATATTTTAATATACTAAATTACATATTCAATAAAAAACAAAAACATTCATATTTTATCTCTTTATAACTAACATTTTATTACAAATATCTCCATAAAGCTCATTATTGTCATTATAGAATTTATCAAATATATCTAAATTATCAAATATTTTATCAAATGTAGTATCTATTAAATTTTCTTTTTCTTCACTCGAAATGCAATGAAAACCAGTAGATAATTTCCGTCTAAATTCAAGTAAGTCTTTCGTCGAATCCAAATACAAATAACTTGTTAAAAATCTTGTAGCAGCAGCTCTTTCGCCGCTATTTAGCATTCCAATATTATCTTTATCAGTCGTATAAATACTTCTAAGTGCTGGATCAAGGTAATAACTTAAACCATCTTGTTCCGCAAATGTTATCATGTGATTAGCTATATATTTTGTTATTTGTTCCTTGGAGCTTTGCATAAATTTTAATTTTTTAGCAATAATTTCAATGTCACTATACTTCATAATATATTTTTCATCAAAATTAGATAAATCTGCACTACAAGTACCTTCAAAAACAGGTAATGGATAAGATAAAATGTTATAATCATTTAAAATATCACAAAACATTGAAGCCAAATGTCTGCACACGAATTTCCCACTAATTACATTTAATCCCAACAGACTATTATCAACACTTTCAATCTCACCGCTAGTTTCCAATATAATTCTATCTTTTGATAAATAACCAGAACGAAACATAAAATCAAATAGTACAACCAGTTCTATAGGATTTTCTAATTCCATTGTCTTATTCAATTTATTATAATTCTTTAAAAATTGTTGGTATAAATCCTTCAACTCAGTGAATTCTTTGGTATACTTCTTAAGCGGAAAATATTCAAATAAAATTCGACTCAAAATAGAGCCTACTACTAACGAAGATGAAACTCCATCAAGTACAGGATTACCGTTTAATTCAATTAGTCTAATTACATTAAAAAGCATAATAGTACTAAAAAGATTAACGTGTGACAATTGTTTTAATCTAAGATAATCATTATAACTAATTTTTGAAAGTAACTTTTTTAACTCTTTGTCCATGCTATCTCCTCAATGACGACTAATATAACACAGAAAAGAATTAAAGTCAAAAAAGTGCAAAAGCACGATTGTGTATAATGGTTTGGGGATTGCATACAAAAAGAGAAATCTCTGTTAAAATTGTAAGCGACAAAACTATACAAAGGAGATTT
>CADCQR010000054.1 GCA_902803685.1 uncultured Erysipelotrichaceae bacterium | reverse complement strand
TTTTCTTCTACATTCTTAGATTTTTCATTCATTTCAGCATTTTGATTTGCCCTTTGAATATCTTCTACAGGAATTTTACCAGTTTGTCTGAGTTGCTCTTGTTCAAATGCCTTATTAACAACAATTCCAGGATTTATAGTCGGAGTAGTATTTTCTTCTGTCTGAACACTGCTAAAGACTAATTTTTCTTTATTATAATTTCTGTCGCCCATATACTACACTCCTCTTATTTTTAATTATAACATTTTATTAGACTAAATCAAGGTTATTATTTAGATAAAAAAAGTACAATTATAGTACTTTCTTGAACACTATGCTGAAATAGCAACTATTGAGATTTTATAGTTTACTTTTTGTGGGTTAGTAAAATCAGCCTTGCCGTTTTTTGCTATTACCTTTAGTCTTGTTGTCTCTCCAGAATCTAATATTTTGCCAGCTAAATCCGTATGGCTTATTTTTATTGGTTCCTGTGCTGAAGATAAAAAATTATAGTCTGGAAACTCTTTCAATTCAACGACATCGATAATCTTGGCCTTGATTGTACCTTCATTTTTTACAGTAATCTCATTAGCTAACTCATCCATGCTATTAAACAGTGTTATACTCATCTTTATATTGGTAGCATCATCAGATATTGTGTTTTTTGATATAGGGGAATTTTTTCCGCCTTTAACTGATGTACTAACTTTTATCTCAGAAAAAACAACTCTAAATGTAGCCTGTTGCTTTTTTACACTTTCAAGCTTACTAGCTAAAAAAGCGAAACCTATAGATAAAGCTATTATTGTTATACACAATATAACAATAATTAAATTTCTTATACTTAATTTTTTCATTTTACCTCCTTATTAAAATTTAGGATTCAGCGTAAGAACAATCTCTTTACCTTTTTCAATTCTAGTACCAACTTCAATCGATTGATTGCTAACGTATCCATACCCATCCAATTGCACATTTAATCCCAATTCTTCTAACAGGGATCGTGCTACTTTAGATGATAACCCTCTAACATCCGGTACTGTTAGATTAATATCACTGGTAATTAAATATATTGTATCTTTATTAGTTATAGTGGTATTATATTTCGGAGTCTGATTTATAATTTTACTTCCATTTCCTAATACCATATAATTTACACCTTCATTTTCAAGCTGTGTTTTGGCCACATCAGTTTTTTTATTTATAAAATTTTCTACATGATATTTATTTACCTCTATAATTGATGTCTTGGTATCTGTATTACCATAATATTTTGATATATTATTAACTAATTCTTTAACAGCATTAGATACTGGTTTCTGCGAACCTCCTGTCGGCCTCTTAACAGCGGCATATATTATAACTTGTGGATTGCTTTTTGGATATATACCAGCAAATGAGGAAATAATATCTTCTTTACCATTCAAATAGCCACCTGATTTTTCATTAGCAATTTGACTAGTACCAGTTTTTCCAATCAATTCATGACTTTCTATTCTATAACCACTTCCGGTATTTCCCGTACCATTAACACAATCATCCATCAATGAAATCATTTTCTGAACAGTTTTAGTTGAGGCCACTCTCTCAATTTCTTCCCTATCATTTTCTAAAATTACTTCTCCTGTTGCAGGATTAACTATTTTACTCACCAAATATGGTTTTAGAAGCATACCATCATTGGTTATTGATGTCATTGCTTGAATCATCTGAATTGGTGTAATTGTTATACCTTGACCAAAACCTGCATTATATATCTCAGTCTCATACTTAAATTCCAAATTCCCAGAACTCTCATTTGGCAATGGAATTCTCGTTTTCTTACCAAAGCCAAGCAATTTATAATACTGCCTTAGCATCAAACTATTCATATGCCTATTGATAATGTTTATTACAGCAACATTACTACTCATTGCATAACCCTTATCAAAAGTTAATACTCCCCAACCATTTCTATTCCAATCTCCTATAACAGTACCATCTTTTGTTGTATATGTGCCAGACTCATAAGTCTCATCACCATTATAAACTCCATTTTCCATAGCCGCCATATAAGTAAATGTTTTCATTGTACTACCAGGTTCATATGGTGCAGATACTAATAAGTCCAAATAATTAGTAATATTTCTAACATTTGGATCAAATGAAGGATTATTAGCTGTTGCTAAAATTGCTCCTGTCTTAGCATCTGCAACAGTAATATGAAACCATTCCCAACTATATTCTTGACTTACATTTTTTATGGCTTCCTCAACATAAAATTGAATACTACTGTCTATAGATAAGTATATATCATTTCCTTGAATTGCATCTTTTTTTATCACCGGAGTTCCGGCAATCTTATATCCTTTTAAATCTTTTTGATATTTTTCATAACCATCTTCTCCAGATAGCAAATCATTGTAATATTTTTCAATTCCCATTTCTCCATTAATATTACCCTTATCATCAACTTTTGCATATCCAATGGTATATGAAGCAAAATCTCCTTTTGGATAATATCTTGTATAACTTTCCTCAAAATCTATCCCCGGTAAATTCAAATCCTCAATCTTTTTCTTGGTTATTTCATTTAATCCCCTTCCAGCAATTCCAAATTCAGTTTGTTTTAATCCGTCTTTATCCTTATTCAGTCTATACAGAATGTCTTCCTCTGACATATCTATAATACCAGCCAATTCTTTAGCAGTTTTTTCTTTATCAACCACATGTTGCGGATTGCTTTCTTTTATAGTCCTTTTAGAATCAAGATAAGCTATTAATTTATATGATGTTACAGTTTGAACCAAAACATCTTTATCATATGAATAAACAGTTCCTCTAACAGCTTTAATAGTCTTAGTTCTCGTAGTTCTTTGACTTTTTAATTCCTTCAAATTTTTACCGTCAATTTCATTAGATAAAGCTAATTGACATAATCTAAATATCATAATACCAAACAAAAAAAGAGCCCCTAGGATAATAAACACACTATAATGAATGTTATTTTTCTTTTGTCTACTCAAGTTATATCACATCCTATTTACTCTTCATTTAAATTTTTATCTTCTTCTATAGATTTTATATTATTATTATTATAACTTAAACCTTGTTCAGCCGCAACTTCTTGAATCTTTTTTAACGACGCCAACTCATTAATTTCCATATTTAAGCTTTCATTTACCTTTTTTTGTGTTTCGATATCTTTTTTTACTTTTTCTACTTGAAAATTTATTTCAGATAAAGTGGCTTTCGTAAATACAATTAAAATAGGTGCTAAAATCAAAGTTAAGATAGCAACAAAATATAATATTTTTTCAAATGGTGATAATTTTATTTTCTTTTTATAAGTTTTTTTTTTCTTCATATTATCACCCATTTCTCCTTACTTTATTCTCTCAATTACACGAAGCTTAGCACTTCTAGCTCGAGGATTCTGTTCTTTTTCCTCCTTTGTTGGCTCTATTGCCTTATTTACTACCAAC
This sequence comes from uncultured Erysipelotrichaceae bacterium, assembly GCA_902803685.1. The sequence continues at coordinate 3,904 of CADCQR010000054.1, read as the reverse complement.
CTAAAATCCGGTAAGTATTTTTCTGGTACCTCAGGAAGCCCCTTTATCATCTCATCTATTTTTGTTAAATCCTTAAAGAAATTCTTAACTAATCTATCTTCTAAAGAATGGAAAGTTATTACTGCAATACGTCCACCAACTTCCAGCATCGAAGCAGCTTGTGCTAACGCTGGTTCTATTACGTCTAATTCTTTATTAACTTCAATTCTTATAGCTTGAAATATCTGTCTTGCGGGATGTTTATCTTTTCTAAATTTCATTGGAACAGCAGTCTTTATTATTTCCACCAACTCCAATGTAGTATCAATTGGTTTATTTTTTCTATATTCAACTATTTTTTTAGCTATATTAGAAGAAAATCTATCTTCTCCATATTTATAAAAAATATTACTTAATTCTTCTTTCGTATAATTATTAACAACATCGTATGCACTTAAAGTCTGTTCCCTGTCCATTCTCATATCTAGTTTTGCATCTTCATGATATGAAAAGCCACGCTCAGCATCATCCAATTGTGGTGACGACACCCCTAAATCAAAAAGGAAGCCATCTACATTTATTATACCTAATTTATTTAATTTTTCTTTTAGATTGACAAAATTACTTTTGATTATAGTGAAGTTAGTACCGATGCTTTTTAATCGCTCGGTACTATGCCGAATTGCTTCACTATCTTGATCAAAGGCGAATAAGAACCCCTTCTTAACTTTTGCCAATATCTTACTGCTATGCCCTCCATAACCTAATGTACAATCTACTATTGTACTATCTTCTCTAATATTTAATGAAGAAATAGATTCTTCAAGCAATACACTAATATGTTTTTCCTTCATAATATCACGCTCTCGTAAAAAAAATAATAAGCTATATCAGACATATTCTTATATGCAGAAGTTTAATATTTTTGAACTAAATAGCTAATTAAAAGTATTTATTAAATACAATCATCAGCGGGAGGTATATAGTTCAAACCTTAAGTTTCTGCCACAGCAGTGCCTGATAGAAAATATTTAAATATGTAATACATTATAGTAAATGCTGTGAAGAAAATCATCTATTTTTATCTTTTACCATCATTTACCACTGCTTAATTATAATATAACTAAAACCTAATTTATTGTAAATAAATCAACATAAAAATATAATTTATTGACATTTTTTTACTTATAAAATAGGGATGATAACTAACAAAAAAAGAAATACCAGTAATTTAAAAGGAATAAATATTAACTATCTACTCCTTCTAAAATTAGCTAATTATAATCCTATCCACCACTGACATTAATAACACATGGAGTATTTGCTTTACAAGAACTACAGTTGTCAGCTTGGCAATCCCCAGTGCCAATTGCTTTACAAACTGTATATGTATATCTATTGCCATTTTTCCTTACCCTAACAAAAATCTTATTTTCATTTATGCCCTTAAATTTAGAAAAATCAATTGGCTCAATCAATTTTTCATTGGATACTTTTGTATAATATATATCAGCACATCCTGCTGGATCATAAGCAAATACATCAATTCCTTTACTATCAACATATAATTTAGCGGCCGATTCAATAGCAGAAAGATGCAATTTCAATTTTCGTTCACTATAATCACTTGTAAGCCCACTCATAACAGGGATTGCAATAACCGTTACAATACCTAAAATCGTAATTGTGACTAATAATTCTATTAATGTAAATCCTTTGTTATTAACCATATTTATAACTCCTATCTTGTCATCATTATAACAAAAAAAAGGAAGTATTTCTACTTTCTTAATAATTTTTTATCTATATCCTCTTTTAATATTCTTACAAATTCATCTATTGATAAGGTTGTTGTATCCTTTTCTCCAAACAATCTATAGCTAATTGTCTTATTATTTTTTTCTTCATCACCTAATATCAATGTATATGGAACCTTTGATGTCTGAGCTTCCCTTAGTCTATAACCCAATTTTTCATCTCTATCATCAAGACCTACTCTTATATCTCTATTATTTAACAATTCATATATTTCTTTAGCATAATCACCTTGATAAGTAGGATTAACTGGAATAATTCTAACTTGCTGTGGAGCCAACCAAGTTGGTAAGTTTCCTTTCCTTTCTTCTAAATAATATGCCATTGTCCTATCAATCGAACCAAACACTGCTCTATGTATAACTACTGGAGTTTTCTTAGCTCCATCGCTATCTACATATGTTAAAGCAAATTTCATTGGCAAGCAAAAATCTAACTGACATGTTGATAATGTAAACTCATTACCTACCGCAGGTCGCACTTGAACATCCAACTTTGGTCCGTAGAACGCAGCTTCTCCAATCTTTTCTACATACGGGATTTGCAACTCATTTAATACTTCACGTAACTTATTTTCGGCTGTATCCCACATTTCATCATCCTGATGATATTTAACTTTATCATTCTTGTCTCTTAAAGACAGTTCAAACTTGTAATCAGTTATTCCAAGTTCTTTATACACCTCTAAAATCAAATCAACTACGCCCTTGAATTCCTGTGCAATTTGATCTGGTCTACAAAAGATATGTGAATCATTTTGGCAAAACGAACGAACTCTTTCAATTCCTTTTAGTGAACCACTTGACTCGTATCTACAATCTCTAGCTATCTCAGCAATTCTCAATGGCAAATCCTTGTATGAATGCAACTCATTTCCATATATTACCATATGATGGGGACAATTCATTGGCCTTAATACGAATTCCTCGTCATCTACTTTCATAGCTGGAAACATATCATCTTTATAATGTGCCCAATGCCCAGAAGTTTTATATAGTTCTACATTTCCTAAAGGAGGTGTTAACACATGTTTATACCCTCTCTTAATTTCTTTATTTCTAATGTAATTTTCCAATAAGTTCCAAACTATAAAACCATTTGGCAAATACATTGGTAATCCTTTTCCCACCAAATCATCTATTAAATAAATACCCAAATCTTTTCCAATCTTACGATGATCTCTCTCAGCAGCTTCAGCAAGTGCTGCTAAATGTGCTGTTAGCTCTTCTTCTGTCTCAAACGCTATACCATAGATTCTTTGCAACATCTTATTATTAGCGTCGCCTTTCCAATAAGCGCCAGCAACTTTTAACAATTTAAAATGCTTAATTTCCTTTGTATTTTCGACATGCGGTCCACGACAAAGATCCGTAAAATCACCCTGTGTATAGCAACTAATCGGACCATCTTCTTCATTCATCCTTGTTATTAAATCAAGTTTATAAGGATCATTCTCAAACATTTCAAGAGCCTCATTTTTTGTTAACTCTCTTCTTATTATATTCTTTGCAGACTTAGAGCATTTTTTCATTTCTCTTTCTATTGCAATTAAATCATCTTCAGTTATTGTCTTATCTCCTAAATCCACATCATAATAGAATCCTTCTTCAATAGATGGTCCAACCCAAAATTTAGCCTCTGGATAAAGATGCTGTATAGCTTGTGCCATCAAATGTGCACAAGAATGATTCAGCTTATCAAGCTGTTCGTTTTCTTTTATATTTATCATGTTCTATTCTCCTTCTTTTATTATCTGTTCTTCAATTGAATGAGTTGTACTTTCTATGGTCGTATAATCAAAATCTAATTGATTTCTAGTACGATAATTATCTTCTAAAATTTGAATTTGTCTTTGAATATCAATTCTTCTTTCATCATCCATTTCAAATAACTCCGTAAATTTTAATGTTTCAAATCTCTCTCTAAATATTGCATCGCTCATACAAAATACACCCTCCCACACAAATAGGCAAATGAACAAAAAACTCCTATATACAATTGCATATAGGAGTGCTTAAGCACGGTACCATCCTTAGATTAACTCAATTTTGATAACGGCAATGCCGGAATTACTTTTAATAATTCTGCTCTAAAGGTAGTAATTAGAAAG
>CADCQR010000053.1 GCA_902803685.1 uncultured Erysipelotrichaceae bacterium | reverse complement strand
TTTTTTTCATTCTTTAAGAATTTAAAAACATTAGTAGCGCTCTCTCTACCAATCTGTGATAAAGCAGCTGAATTAAAGTGGATTCTATTATCTTTAGCATCGGTGATACAGGCGCTAAGATTAGCATCATCCACATTCTTATTAAAATTATTATATGGAAAAGCTGTAGCTAAAATGATATCAGAATTATTTTTAATTAAATCTTCTTGAGCCTCATAAATAGGTAGTATTTGTTCTAATGTATGTATCCCAGCAGAACCACCCGTCTCAATAATAGCACCAAAAGTCAACCCACAGGCATCTTTTAAACTTTGATGAACTTTTATATACGTTTCTATATATTCATTTTTCTCTTTACCTCTATCCGACTCACCTTGAAATACAACATAAAACTTATTTCCAATAGTAACTTTCTGCGTTTGACTCAAATATTTTATAGCAGCATTATATTTTTCCACCGTTGCCTCATATATATGTTGTTTTGCCTTATCACTCAAGCTACCCCCATAATACTCCTGTACTTGATTATAAGGAAGAAAATTCTGTATAGGTTCTCCTCCATTAGATGCCAAAACGATTACAACTTTATGTCCTGTTTTTTCATAATAGTCCTTACCAAATTGTGGGGCTATATTGGTCCCAAAAGATTCTTGAATTGAATAAGTAAGCTTATCGGTACTATTCAATTCACACTTATTGTTGTCATCACACTCTATCTTAAGATCTTCTCCGATTGTTTTAGTATCTCTTGTTAGTTCTTGTAACTTATTATCTATATATCTATATTCAAAAACCGAACCACTCGGAATATTAACGTCAACATGATTAACTGCACTATAGTTTTCCAATATATCTTGATTTATACCTGTTCGACTAGAAAATTCTGACATCGAAAACTTAGATAAGTTTTTATCTTTCATCTTTTCATCAGAACAATCAGTTGCAGTTGATGCACATGTATATATCCCGGCCGAACCAGTCATATTAGATTGCCCCCATAAAAGTACTACATCATAAATATCATCTGATGCTTTCACATTAAACAAAGAAAATGTAATCACCAATATAATTATTAAATAAAAACAGTTTTTTTATTCATAGATATACACTCCTTACCCTTTATTTTGTTAAATTTGTACTGATATAATTAGTATTTAAAACAACATCTTTTGTAGCAAATTTCCTATAGTATCAAAATAATTGTAACATAAAATAATATATAAACAAAAAAATTTATATATTTGTGTCTCCTAATGTAAAATCAAAAAATTATATAAAAACCCGAGGAACCTGTCCTCGGGTTATTTAAAATTAACAAATTTAATCACTTTTTAAATTTAATTCATCAATTGTATAACCAATATCTTTATCATCTAAAATTAAACTCTCAATAAATAATGTCGCCTTAAAATCTTTAATTGCTTCTTCTAATGCATTTTTCAATTCCTTATTAACACTTAATTTCATTTTACTTATAGGAGTCTTTAAAGACAAATTATTATTTGACTTTTTTCCTCTTGCTTGACCAATGATGTCGATAATTAAATTTCCATTTTTAATTTCATTATCAAAATTGTATTCTAATAGTTTAATTTCAGTAATATGAATTGATTGTTTTTCACCATATAATTCATGATAAATTTCTTCAGTAACAAATGGAAAGAATACACTAAAATCCTGTAATAATTTATAAAGTAAAATATATATAGTTTTTTGTCCTGAACACCTTGCCTTTTCTCCAAATTCTTCTGGTCTATACAATCTATGCTTAACTATCTCTATATAATTATCACAAAAATTCCAGAAAAACTTTTCAAGAGCATTTAAAGCAAGACCTATTTCATAATTGTCTAAATATTTCAGATATAAGGCTTCCATTTCCTGATAAGTACCAATTATCCATTTATCAATATATTCAAAATCAACAGATTCTTTATCTTTATAGTCTTGCAAGTGCATTTCTATAAACTTTGATACATTCCAAATTTTATTAATAAGTTTTTTCCCTCTTAAAAATGTTTCTTCATTAAATATTATGTCTGTTCCAAGTTTACCAGACGCTGCCCAATATCTTACAACATCAGCTCCATAAGTTTCTAATAATTGAAAGGGTTCCATTTTAGAATTTTCTTTTCTTTTAGAAATCTTTTCACCTTTATTAGCCATGACAAAACCTGATACCATTACATTATCCCAAGGCTTCATACCAAAATTATAGTAACTTTTAACAATACTATAAAAATCCCATGTTCTAATAATATCGTGAGCATTACATCTTAAACTCATTGGCTTCATAATATTTTCTAATGAATTATCATCTCCATACTTCATATTTAAAAGTGGGGTAACACTAGATGTTTGCCAAGTATCCATTATATCTTTTTCTGGTATAAACTCAGTACAGCCACATTCACAAATTTTTATTTTAGGCTTATCTGTTAATGGATTAATTGGCAAATCTTCTTTTTTGGCCAAAATAGGCATACCACAATTTTTACAATACCAAACTGGAAATGGTACTCCAAAATATCTTTGCCTTGATATACACCAATCCCACATAATATTTTCAACCCACTCATTATACCTATTATGCATATGTGATGGATACCAGTTTATTTCATTACCAATTTTAATAAAATCTTCTTTACGATTCATAATATCAATAAACCACTGTTTCATTATAGTATATTCTACTTCTTTACCACATCTTTCATGTGTTTGTACCTCATGTTCCAATTCTTCTTGCTTTAATAAATATCCGACATTTTTAAAATCTTCGATGATTTTATTTCTTGCCTCTTTTATTTCTAATCCACCATAACTAGGAATAGAATCAATTATTTTTCCATCACTAGTAAATATGTTTTTCAACGGCAATTTATATTTCTTCCACCACTCAATGTCTGTTTGATCACCAAATGTACAACACATAACAATACCAGTGCCTTTATCAATAGCAACTTTATCATCTGCCATAATTGGTACTTCTACATTTATTATAGGAACATGTGCAGTTTTACCTATTAAATATTTATGTTCTTCATCGCTTGGATTTATAAATATAGATACGATTGCCGGTATTAACTCCGGTCTAGTTGTTGCTATGGTAAATAAGTCACCATCTGTAGTTTCAAAATTGATATAGTTAAACATAGTCTTTATTGTTTTTGTTTCTAGTTCTGCTTGTGCAATTGAAGTGATACATTCATTACACCATAAAGCAGGGCTTTCTTTGTGATAACACGCACCATTCTCTACTAATTCAATAAAATTCAATTGACTAATTTTTTGAGATGATTGGCTAACAGTCTTATACGCATCACTAATATTAGCACTAAATCCAGCCCGACTAAATAATCTTTTAAATTCACTTTCATATTTGTCAGTAGTCTCAAAACACAATTTATTAAAAGCCTCTCTTCCTATTTCATGAGCCCTTTTTCCTTGCTCTTTCTCTACTAATCTTTCACTTGGCAATCCATTATCATCAAATCCAAATGTATAAAATACATTATATCCCCTAATCCTTTTGTATCTAGCAATCATCTCTGCTTGAGAATAGGAAAAGATATGTCCTATATGTATTTTTCCATTAACTGTTGGAGGTGGCGTATCAATTGAGTATATATCTCTTTTATCCAGTTTAAATTCATAAATATTATTATCTTTCCAATAATTTATCCATTTAGTTTCTTTATCTTTAAATTCATATTTCTTATCTAACATTTTAATATCTCCCTCTTAATTTTAATTTAATGAATACTAAAATAATCAGACTCGTACATAATCACCCTTATATATAAATTTCATAAAAATCATCTCCTAAAACAAAAAACGAACCATTCATCCATAAGGACGAATAGCTCGTGTTACCACCTTAATTCATAATATTTCTATTATCTCAAAGTCTTAATGCAACTAACATCATATCCTACTACAATTCAGATATAAAACTCCCAAGCTACCTTCAATTACGTTTTATTAAGAAAGGCTTTCAGCCGGTGACCTTTCATTTCTAATAACTAATAAGTAATTTACTCCTCTTGTTCCTCGTTTTTATGTGAAAAGCTTAACACAAAAATACTAGTTTGTCAAATTTACACTAACCTAACGGGCAAAAGTTGGAGCAAAACCATTTAAGAGACACAAAAATAGCATCAATATTATAGTAAAACAAAAATTAGCCTTTCTGCTGATATAAAAGCTACCTTTATACACCAAAAAATAGGGCTTTAATAATTATTTAAATTTAAAAATATTTTGTCAAATCATATTCATCTCATATATACGGTTATTTATTTGCTTAAAGATAGAACAAATTCTAAAATTTAATATAAATAATTATATCAATATAACACAAAAAGAAAATCAAATTTACTATGAAATTCAATTTTCCTTATTATTAACCAAAAATATAATTTTCACTAATAAAACTCTAATAATTCCAAATCCCTAATTTGCCTTTAGCCACTATAGGCTCTTCTAAAACTTCCAAAATTTTTAATTTCCAAGCATATCTACCTAACGAATATTTTCCATAATCGGACTCATTAGTTTCATGGATTATATAATTAATAAATTCCTCTGTCATAGGAATACAATCAATTAATTCACATCTACATAATATATACCCAGGTTTTATTTCAGACTTTAAATACTTCTGAGCTTTCTCAACATTATCAGATTTACTTAATGTCATACTTGCATGAATATATAATTCTCCTCTATAATTCGTCTTCCAGCTCCTTGTTTCATATATTTTTACTCCATCTTTTATTAATGTTGCAAATGGTTCTTTAAGCGATAAAACTTTCATATATTACACCTCGATATTGCAAATTATAATTAAAATATTTCTACTTATTTTGAGACTCTTTATCCAATTTGTCCATAATTATCTTTTGATTTTTTAACATTTTTTCCATTTTATCATGCAAGTCTTCAAGTATCAGCTCACTTTTTAAATCGGTGCGATAATCATTTTGATTTCTCAAACTATCTTTTGCAGCCTGCCTATTTTGACTCATCATAATAATTGGTGCTTGAAGTGCTGCAATGCAAGATAACAACAGATTCAAAAGTATAAATGGATAAGCATCTATTTTGCTATCACCTTTTAAAATAAATGCATTAAGAATAATCCAAAAGAGTAAAAATAAACTAAAACCTAAAATGAACCCCCATGATCCAGCTATTTCACTAACTTTGTCGGCAATCCTATCTCCTTTAGTCATTTTAGCTTCTTCTTGTTTATCAACATCAATACTAATTGGTTGATCAATTAACAAATCAAACAATTCTTCTTCATCTTTTGCTTCTAACTCACTGTTTTTCAATAACATTTTTACAATTTCTTTTTTTGTTTTTCTCTTCTCCATCATAATCACCTACATTATTATAGCATATAAATAATAACATATTTATATTTATATTTATATTTCATTATCTATTATAGATTAAATCACATAAAGCAACTTAACTTACATCAATCCTGATGGTCTCTTTCTATTATTTTATTTAATTAATAAGCAATATTTACTATCTATTTATTTACCTTTTTTCAACTGTTTCCACCCCGTTTTCATAATGTGTCGTATAGATTTGCTCAGCTATGTTCTCTTGAACTTTTCCTAGATATTTAATATGTCTTTTATAACTACCTATATCATCCCATAATACGTCTTCACCAGAATCATAGTAATATCCAAAATCTTGAGCAAAAGCAATTACATCATCCCAAGAATAATCTTCTTTTCCAAAATGCTTATAATAGATATCCGGCATAAAGTTGGCAAGATGCTCAAACTTATTATCATAAAAAAATTCCAATGTTTGTTGCGCATATAAGACATCTTGATCCTTTAATCTAGAAACGACAACTTGTAACTTTCGGCTAACTTCTCCTACTGTTTCATCCCTACTACAAGGAACCTCTATTGAAACACTATCAATATTTCCATCCATAAATCGCCTAGATATTCCTTCTTTAATTAACTCATCAAAAATAGTTTTATTTTCATCACTCAACGATTGATAATCACAGGTAACAAAACATTTACTACCATAACAGTCTCCATCTTCTATAACACCTTCAGTATCATTCATAGTCGTTCTAATATTTTTATTAAAAAGCGCAATGCAGGCACTTATACAAGCAGGTTCCGCATACATTATAACATCTTCCACTGAACTAACTGGATGTCCTATCCCAGAAACTTGCCTAGCATGCGAATCTTTGATTTTAATTCTATCCATTAAATTCATATTAATTTCAAACAAAGATTTTTTTAGAGTATCTTTAAATTCTTTTGGGATTATTATTTTAGATGCCAATATTTCTTCATAGGTTCTTTTATCACAAATAAACTCCTTGTCTTCTTCAGATAAGATAGCGTTGCTTCTCTGAGATTCCCCATATTCTTCACGAGCTTCTTTCTCTGCTTGTTCTTTAGTATCACAAGTACATTGTAATCTTTGAAGCAAATCTGTTGAAAAAGCATCAACATAAATCTTAACAACTCCCCCTATTGTTATTGGTTGAAATATGGTTAATAATGATTCATATAATTTTTCTTCCAAAGCAACATCAACAATTTTTTGTGCGTAATACTTTTCCAATTCAACTACTTTTGTTATATCACCATCAACTTCAATTAATAATTGCCTTATCTTTTCTTTTTCACTCATATGATCACCTACACCATTATAAATAATTTTTTATTTATCTTTAAAGAAACACGTCATATTATATTCAAAAAACTATTTATTATTTTTTTGTACCAGTAATAACTAAAAAATTACCTTTAATAGACTTATATCCAGCATCTAGGTCTAAATTTTCTTCACTAAAACTAGCTACCTGAATATTGAATAAAAAGTTATTTAACAATTTATTAAACAACTCAATTGCTTCATCAGTAGTGTAATTACCTTCCCCTGCATTATTATCTTACTCCCCTCATTATCTATTCTTTCTATGTCTGTAGCAAAATCTAAAACTATCTTCCCTCCTGATTTTAAGCATCTATTCATTTCACTAAGTATGAAAGCTATTGTTTCTGTATCAAATAAATGAAGAGTACCTGTACAAAACACACAATCATAAGTTGAATTACTATAGGGCAATTTCTTTGTAATATCAACAATAGCAACATTTAGCTTACGACACAAATTTTCAGGGCAACTAGATTTTAAAACGGCAAGCTCATTTTCATCAATATCTATTGCCGTGACAGATTCAGCTAGTTTTAATAATACATTTAAAAATCTACCATCACCAGCAGCAACATCCAATATATTACCCGACCAGTTATTTTTATTTATAGCTTCAATAGTTTCTACTTCTTCGGTACCCCACTTTGACATATCATCACATCCAAACGCATTATATTATTTAATAATTTAGACAGCTCTATAATTATTATCTCTTAATAGCATTATACTCGCCACTAGTAACTTTACTGATAAAATTCTCTATCTTTTCTTTTATTGCACATATATTACTATAATAGACAATATTTTTAACTGCTGGGCATCCTTTTACCAATCCAGAAACTTTACTATTTTCTTTAGCAACAACTAAAACTGGAATGCCCAAAATAGCTGCTTGCTGAAGTTCCATTCCTTGTCCTGTTGATACATTACTCATCTCAGCAATCATCATTATTGTGTCACTTAGCATTTCCATTGCCATTTCATATCTTTCAGAAGCTGTACCATTAAATTTCATTGTATCAATCGGAGAATAAACAACAAACCTTTCTAAATCTATCATTGAAATTAATTTATTATATGTATCAACTGAGTTAGAATCCGCATTTAAAACAGAACCAGTTATTAATATCAATTTTTTTTCCATATATTAACCCCAGACTTATATATTTTTCTTGGCTAAGAAAGCCATAAATTGTAGTATCTCACGATATCTATTGTAGTAATCATGGTCTACATTTTTACATTCTTCTATACATTGTGACTCTTTAAAGTTATTAACTATAAAATTATTTTTTAATAGTATCTCAAAAAAGAATAAGGGCGGTGCTATAAATTCTTCCAAAACTTCATTGCTTTTAAAATAATTAATCTGTTTTGTGTGAGACATATATTTTCCTAGTATGTGTTTACCATAATCACCGGCTTCAAACCCAATCACATGATATAACTTATCATCAAAATCAATTTTTTCAGTAGCAAAACGCATTGGATGACCAACAGAAAACAATATTTGCCCACCACCCTCTAAGACCCTATATAATTCTTTAAAAACTCTATCTTTATCTTCAGCATGACCAGCTTTACAAACATACATTCCAGCATCTTTATTATATTCAAAATCATCTTTATTTTTACCATTACCATGTGTTACTGAACT
>CADCQR010000052.1 GCA_902803685.1 uncultured Erysipelotrichaceae bacterium | reverse complement strand
ATTGCGACAAAAAAGAGCGCACCAATAGAAATGATAAAAGAACTAAAAGAAATTGTTACACAGTCGGGTGGGAAGACATCCAATTTGCAAAAGATAGCTTCAAAATATGGTATCATAATTGATTTTGATGAAAATATAATTGACTTGGCAAAAAGACATGATTTCCATTTGAATCGGACTGCTAAAAAGCGAAAAGTTATAAGTGATTATGTTATTTCTATAGATAAGCCGAATACAGCAGAAATTGATGATGCTTTAAGTTGTGTGAAATTAGAAAATGGACATTTTTTATTGGGGGTACATATAGCTTCAGTTTTAGGGCATTTTGATTATCATTCTGATATAGTACAGAATGCTTTTGATAGAGTTCATTCAATATATTTTAATCATAGGGGAATGGGCGATGAGGGAATGCTTCCAATTTTTCCGCCAGAATTTTCTACTGATATTGGCGCTTTGGTTGAAGGAAAAGAAAGGTTGGCACGAAGCTATATTTTTGAAATAGACCAGGATGGTAATATAGTTAATGAAGAATTTGTAAAATCTATAGTTGTTAATAGAAAACAAAGTACGTATGGTGAAATAGATAAAATATTGAAAAATGGTACTACAGATTTAGAATTACAGAGTACGTTAAACAATTTGCAAGAAGTTGCTAATTTGTTGGATAAAAGATATAGAACTAACGAAGTTTATGAATTGGTAAAACAGAATAATGGAGATTCGTCAGACCTTCCAGTAAAAAAAATTGGTTCTGAAAAAATTGTTTATGAGGCAATGTTGCTGACTGGTAATAGGGTTGCAGAGTTTTTCGCTCAACATAATTATCCTTGCTTATATAAGACCCATGGTGCATCAGAAGCTTTTAATAAGAGTATAGAATCAATTATTAGAAATTTAGTAGATACCTACGGTAGTACGCAAAGATTAAAATTGTATCAGTTAGTTAATGGTGTATATCCCAGAACAACATACGATATAAGTGGAAGACATGATGGATTAAATCTTGATCATTACTGTCACTGCACGTCTGCTTTGAGAAGAGCACCAGATATCTTGGTTGAGTACGCATTAGAGCTTTGCTATGACAAGACTCCTACAGATAAAGAGTTAGCGCAGCTAGAAGAAGAAGTTATTGCAAAGAAACACTTAATAGACTCAAAAACAGATGCAATTCGTTGGTTTGTTCAAGATGTAAATAAGACGTATGAAAAATCCAAAAGAAGCTAAGATTTGAATAACGTAAGTGTGTGATAAAATTTGGTATATACCACTGCTAATTCTAAAATTCTTTGTGCTAATATGTTTTATAAACTGAAATTGGTAAAAATTTGTTTTTATATTTGATGTTTGTATTTATAATAAGCATTAAAATAAATATATATAAATAAATTGTTTTCTTTTTAATTCATTAATATAAATACTAACAAAACTATTAATACGAATAATATTCATTTATATTTGTTTTAAATAATATAAATTGCAAGTGATTGGTTGTAGCTTCAAAGATTACATAATATTATTTAATGATGTGAAAAATATTTTTTATATAGAATTTGTTTCACATCAATTGTACAACAATAAAAATGCAAAGAATTATATAGATTATAAGGTATGGTGATATAGTCTAAATTAGGTTAAACGAGAAAAGATAATATATTCTCGAAAGTTTAATTGAGGAATTAAAATGGAATTTAAAAGAAAAGCTTCGGTGTATTAGCAGCGCTTACAATATTTTCATCAATGTATGGTATGTCTAATAAGGTGGTTCATGCATCTGCTAATGATAATACACAACTAACACAAGAAATGGGTAATCAGGATGAAGTTAATATACCAAAAGAATATAGAAGTTTCATGGCTAGTGCGGTGGGTAAGAGTGAAGAAGAACCAATTATTAGGGAGGATTTAAGTGAGCTTCGCTATTTAGTTAATATGCCAGTCTATAGTAATTCTAATTTGGATTTTTTGCAATATTGCACTAACTTGGGATTTGTGACTCTTGATTTGTTTGAAAATAGTCCCAAGGCATATCAAAGTTTAAGTAAAAGTATAGGTAAAATAGGAAACAAAGAATTTTCTGTTACTCTTACATGTGCTGGTGAAGATTCATTTGAGCTTACTGCGACAGATATTTCCAAACTTAACAATATTTCATCTATATCTATTTCGGGTATAGGATTAGCTCCCGGTTGTGAAGAAGAGCTTAATAAATTCGAAGTATTAAGATTAAGTCCACAAGGGAAAATAATAAAAGATGAAACAGGGGACTTAACAGCAGACTTTTACTACAATCAAGGAGATATTGATTTTAGTAAACTAACTGGGTTAAAGCGTATTGAATTTCATTATGATCCTGGAACTTTAGCTATATTTTTTAATAGTGAAGAGTATAATACTTTAGTTGAAAGCGGGGTAAAAGTTGGCTTTAAAGATGAGTGGGTTGATGAAGAAACTGGAGAATATATTCATGAAGCATCTAGAAGTAAATATATTAAAATAAATAAAAAGCTAGATAAAATTGTAGATGAATTAAATATAAATCAAGACAGTACTCCTCAAGAGAAAATTGATGCTGTATTGTTATATGTTTTAGAGCACTCAGAGTATGATGATTATATTCGAGAAAATACTTATGGAAATGACCCTGATGAATGGTCATCGGAGGTTGAAAATGCAATGAGCTCATTTTATAACGATGGTATATTATATGGCTTTTTATATAAAAAGACTCAAATTTGTGGTAACTATGCAGCTGGTGTTGAGTCATTGTTAGATAGGGTTGCTAACCCTGATTTATCAGCTTATATAACAAGTCAATCACATGCTTGGAATATTATAAAGATTGGTGATGAATCTTATTATTTGGATGCTACTTGGTTGGATGATCATTGCTGTACAATATGGGAAGATTCTGGTGAGGTAGAGAAAACATATGATTCTGATGGTACATTGTTGGGAGAGGGACATACTGTGATAGGACGTGAAGAATATGATGCTGAAAAACATATACAAGAAGGTAGTACAGATAAGTTAAATTGGTATCATGAATCAATTAGCCCCGAAAATATGAGGCGGCTTGAGGAAAGTGATGTCGATGAAAAATTATCACATGATCCTAACTATATACCAAGTTATATGTTATCAGAAGAAAAAACAATTGATTTAACTGATAAAAATGTAAATGTAACAATTAATGGAGTAACAATAGCTGTTAGTTCAACTGCGTTAGTTGGCGCATTATTAGGAGCTGGGTTAGCAATTGCCGCTGGTAAAAAACGTAAAAGAAATAGAGAAGCGCAATATAGAAGAAAGCAATTAGACTCAATGTTGTATGGTGACTCTTATAATTATTCTAGTGATTCCTTTGGTTCTGGTAGCTATAGGAGAAATTAAAGTAACTTATTAAACATATCTATGTGCTTTTTTGTGAAAAAAGTCATCAGCTATTGATTAACCTCGTGTCTGTGTCTAAATGGAAATGAGGTTTTATATAGCAAATCTTATGCCTTATAATATGAATAAACTGGACTAGATATTTAAAGCAAGCTATATATAACATAAAAGTTTATGTTAGAGTGCAAAAAATTTATTCTTTAATTAATTTATAGGTAAGACTTTTCTTAAAAATGTGTAGAAAGTTAGCTAAATTAGTTAGCGTATAGAATGATTTGTATTTTTAGCAAAATATTTCTTATTTGTAAAGAATTTTTTCTTTATAAAGAACAAGATTAAAATAAAAGGAAATTGCTATTAGACCATTTTAGAATAATTCATATTATTACAAACTCTTGTTATTATTTCTTGTTATTATTTCTTTTTATTTATTGTTATTTAATCTTTAATTAAATTAGTTATTAAATTTTCATAGTTTTGTAGTATAATATTCATATGAGAAATCTCCTTTGTATAGTTTAGACACTTACAATTT
>CADCQR010000051.1 GCA_902803685.1 uncultured Erysipelotrichaceae bacterium | reverse complement strand
TCATAAAGTTGAACACAGCATTTATAAAAATACAAAATGATTTGAGTTTAGGTTTTTTCTCTTATTTTTAGAATTGTTTTTTCATCAAAATAAAATTTGTCTATTTTTTTACTAAAAATTACAAATATTTCTATACTTTCGCACGTCAATATAGAACATACAATTATGTTCTTTTTTTTGAATACTAAATTAGATTATTCTAGAGGACTAATTGTAATTGTTTTATTTTTACCTAAACTCAAATATATTTTTTTCATCATATATATTGAAAATAATTCAATTACTATTAATATTCTAGCAAATATGCAAAATAAACTAATAACCCAAACAAGTATAAAAAAAACGACTATTTTGTCGTATCTTTTTCTTCAACTTCTACTACCGTTTTTCCTTTGTAGTTTCCACAATTTGGACATACTCTATGTGGTTTAATTATCTCCCCACAGTTTGAGCATTTCGTCATTCCTGGAACTTCCATAGCATTATGAGCTCTTCTCATTCTCTTTCTTGTTTTTGAAACTTTACGGAAAGGAACTGCGAACATTTGAATATCTAACTTCATCATTTTTATTCCTCCTTTTCTTGATTCTTTAATAATTCTTTAAATGGGTTATTGGTATTAACTAGATCATCTTCACTAATTAATTTCCATCCTTCCCCTCTGAATTTTTTAAGGTCTGTAACCTTAGTAAACTGTAAGGGGACCTCTAGTACAATATTTTCCCATAAAAATGCAAAAATATCAAGAGAATTTTGGTCACTTTTGCAATTTTCTTCTATTTCATCATCATAATCAATATTAAATTCATACTCGATTGGTTCTAATGATATTGAATCTTCTACAATTGCAAAACCTTTTATATTACATTTGACATTTTCCACTTCTTCAGAATAATCATCATCAGATGACACAAGTGATATTTTACCACAAACTTCCACATTCTTCAAATCCAAAACATTAGAATTTTCATAATAAGATTTTGGTATATCATATTTTCCTGTAATATCTATTGAATCTTCTGTATGGCTATATAATAAATTTAAATCTATACCCATTAAATAACACCTACTATCATTCTTCTATAACACTTATTTTACCATGGTAATGAAGATTACTTCCAGCTGGTATTGTTATATCCTTATCTACCCATACCCTAATAGAATAATCTTTTGTATCCGACGGTTCTAGTGTATCTTTAAGCAAAATTTCTTGTTCTAAATCAGCCAAATTATATATTTTATTTGCCTTATTTCCCTCTTTTATAGAAATTTTTATAAACTGCTTACCAATCAAGTACTCTTGACATTCATCTTCTATTATTTTATCTTCATCTTCTTCAACTACAATTTTATATTTAACTTCATTAACTTTATTATTAGTAATTGAAAAAGTATACGCATTTGACGATAATCCAACATTATCAGTAACGGGTGTAACTTTATTTATAGTTATTTCTTGCCCAGTTTTTTCATGAAAAACAATCTCTAACGATTCCAAATTATAATCTACATTTCTCTCATCTTTATATTTAAAATAGATAATTCGAGTAGACACAATGGCTATCAATAGTATAAAACCAATTATAATTCCATTTTTTATTAACTCTTTTTTTCTATCGTAATAATACATAGTTCCACCTCTAGTTAATATTATCTTTTATGTTTTTAATAGTCAATAAATTATCAGTATTTGGTCCAGACTTGTCACTTTTGGATATAGCAATATTAACAAGATTTATTATGGCTTCCTTTGTTTTAGCACATACTATAAACAAACCCAAATGGCAAAAAGTAGCTTCTCCTACACCTGACACTTCTGCTAATTCATTTCCCAGTCCTGCCCACTCTTTCGGAAAGCTTACTCTAGCTGTATGATCTTCTGCTGAATTATATATTATTTTTGCAGCATAACCACCCCTATTTGAAGGATAGATAACAAAATATATTTCTTTTTCTTCGTCATTTGCGTATACGCTTTCTTCATATGGCATATACTCATCCAAGCACAAATAATGCTTTTTCTTAGCTTCCTCTATTTTACTTTCCAGTATTTTTCTTGCTTTTACTTTTCCAGATACATTTAACAATTCTTCCTGAAATATCTTTTCAGCAACATCAACGGCTTTTAAAAATTGACTCGCCTCTTCTTCATTACTATTAAAACTAGGATTAAACAACTTAATTACATCACATAAATTTCTTATTTTATATTCAGCTTCAACTTTTGGAAATATTCCATTATCAATAGCGTCTATCCCTTCGATAAAGTCCTTATCAACATCTCTCCAAATCTCATCAACATATTCATAATTATTTTCTTGTAAAAACGCTCTGCCATATTCTTCCCATAGCAATCCTAGTGAACAATATGGTATGTTATTATCACGTAATCTTCTATTTTCTTGATGATGATCAAAATCCCCCCTACCTACATCATATATAAGTTTATCCTGATAATCTTCTGAATTAATTTCCCCAACTCTTATTAAATCTAAATTCTTCTTATAAAGATGCAAAAAAGCGGTGGCAAAAACTTCATCTGCATGCATTGTGCCGTTATGTGTAATATATTTAGCATCTTTTATATTATTAACTAATCTAATCATCTTTACCTCTTTCTAACTAACATAACTAATAAATGCCTCTAAAGTTGTTCCTTGCTTTATTTGATACCTTGGGATATGCCATTTATCTGTGTTCCTAGATACTTTATAGCCACCACCTATAAAAGCCAACTCAAACCCAGCTTCTTTTACTAACCCAATCGTTCTAGCATCGTAAGCAAAAAATGGAAAACAAAATGCTTTCTTTGAACCAGTTACTTGTATTGAAGTAGCTAAATCTTTTAAAACTTCTTCATTACTTTGACACAACATCCTCGCCCCCCTAGTTACACCACTACACCAACTTTCATTATGCATATCATTAGTATGTGATTCAATTTCTAGATATTGTGATTTATTATAATTATTTATATCCCACCAACCAGTTATTAAAAAAAGGGTTGCATGCATCTTGTATTCTTCAAGTATCGGTATTAACTTATTACCATTATGTACTCCAGTCCCCATAGCACCATCATCCACAGTTATAAGAACTGACTTATCTGGGATTTCTAACTTACCATACATCCAATCTCTAAATTCGGTCATAGTCAACGTTTTATATCCATTATCTCTCAACCAATTCAATTCTCTTCGAAAATCAGCCACTTTCTTGCAATTCCCATCACCACATGTTTCGCCAGTCTCTGGATTATAAAAGAAATGATAATTTAATACCGCTATTTTCTGATTTGTTGCTGGCTTGGCTATTACAGATACTTTTCTGGTTTTTGATGATTCATTATTGCTAGAATCTTTGACTTTATATACAATTTCATATTCTCCTATTTTATTAGTATCAACATTATTATTTATTTCTACTTTTGAAGTTAAATCCCCATCATAATTATCGTTAGCTTTATAACCAAGCTCTGAATACTCATTTCCGACTATTACGCTTACATTATCACCTTCTAGAGTTAATTCAGGACTGATTCTATCAACAACCTTTACTTTCCTAGTTATCTCTTTTTTTAGCATTTTATATGAAATTTTATATACAATTTCATATTCTCCTATCTTATTTTCATTTACTTTACCAATTATTTTTGTTGTGTTATTTAATAACTTATCTTTATATTTAACTACAACCCCTGATTCCTTATATTTCTTTCCTACTTCTATCGTAATAACAGAATCTCCGTTTAGAGTTGCTTTAAGATTTCCTCTTAAACCATGTATATCAATGTATAATATCGTTCCAATAAAAAGAGCAATAATAACTGATAACAATATTATGATAATTCCTATCTTTTTAATTTTTATTTTTTTCTTCATAAGCTATTCACCTACTGGAATTATATCATTTTAGATAATCAAAAAAAAGAGAGTATTTTATATTACTCCATATTTTGAGGCAATTTTTTCAGCAACTTTTATTCCATCTACAGCAGATGTTGTGATACCACCAGCATAGCCAGCACCCTCACCACAAGGATATATTCCTCTTATATTTGATTCAAAGTCATCATCTCTTATTATTCTAACAGGAGAGGATGTCCTCGATTCAATTCCTAAAAGAATAGCATCATCACGATTAAAGCCTAATATTTTATTTCCAAAAGAGTCAATTCCTTCTTTTAATGAATCATTTATCGACTCTGGAAAAATTTCATTTAAATCAGCAAATTGATAATTTCCTTTTGTTATTGGCTTTACCTCTCCTAGTTCTGTTGATTTTACAGCAGCTTTATAATCCTTATATAATTGAATTGGTATATTACCATCTCCCACTTTATAGGCTCTTTCTTCTAACATTCTTTGATAATACATACCAGAAAGTGGCTCATTGCCAAAATCATTCTGATCAATAGTTACAACTATCGCGCTATTGGCATTTTCACTTTCTCTTTGGTAATTACTCATACCATTTACCACTAGTCTTTTTTCTTCACTAGAAGCATTCACAACATATCCACCAGGGCACATACAAAAAGAGTAAACACCCCTACCATTCTTTGACTTATATGTTAATTTGTATGATGCTGGTGTTAAAAACTCTGATACGTTGCTTCCATATTGGCTTTTATTTATCATCTTCTGTGGATGCTGGATTCTAACACCAATTGCAAACGGCTTTGCCTCCATGTTCATCTTTTTGCTTTTTAATAATTCGAATGTATCTCTAGCAGAATGCCCTATAGCTAATACTAAGACTTCAGTATTGATTTCTTCGTCATTATTAACTTGTATACTAACTATCTTATTATCTTTAATGAGCACATCGGTAAGACAAGTATTATACCTAAATTCACCACCCCAGCTAATAATTTTTTCTCTTATATTTTTTACTACATTTCTTAATATATCTGTTCCTATATGTGGTTTAGCCTCATATAGAATTTCCTCTGGAGCACCATTTTCTACGAATATTTCTAATACCTTTTTTATTCTGTTTTCTTTATCCCTTACTAATGTATTTAATTTCCCATCAGAAAATGTACCAGCACCCCCCTCCCCAAACTGAACATTCGAATTAATATTTAACTTTCCTGTTTTCCAAAATTCTTCTATACTTTTTACTCTATTCTCTACTTTCTCTCCTCGTTCTATAACAAGTGGATTATATCCATGCTCTGCTAAAAGATAGGCGCAATATAACCCAGCTGGTCCAGCACCAACGATTATAGGTCTTATACTGCTTTTAATCCTATCATTGTGAACAAATTTATATTCTTCATTTGGTGCTTTAAAAACATCTGCACAATGATTATGTTTTAACACTTTATTCTCATCTGATACTTTTACATCTACTTCGTATACAAACATCAATCTATTTTTATTTCTAGCGTCCAATGATTTTTTTATTATCTTTATATCATGTATTTCATTCTTTGATACTCTTAGTACCTTAGCCACTTTCTCTATAATATCATTACTTTCTATAGGTAGTTTTACCTGCCTTACTCTAATCATCAAATCCACTCCTTGCTGAAATTCCAGCCAATATTCCACTTCTCCAAGCAATTCCCAAGTTATAACCACCACATTCTCCTGTAATATCTAATAATTCACCAACAATATAAAGATTATCTACTAATTTTGACTCCATAGATTTCAAATCTATTTCAACTAAACTCACGCCACCTGAAGATACTTGGGCTTCATTAAATGTCCTTGTTGATTCTATCTCAAGTTGAAATGCTTTTATTTTATTAATCAACTGATCTTTATTATTTATATTTTTAAATTTATTAATCCCAGTTATATGTAACTCATCTAAAATTACATTTACTAATTTATTATTTAAAAAACAAGATAACAATCTACGTAAAGGGATTTCTTTATTTAAATAAGCTATAAGTTGATTATTATCCATATCAGGTAAAAAATCTATTTTTACTATTTCTTTTTTATTTTTATATAACCCTCTTCCAACTTCATTGGATATATTAAAAACACATATTCCACTTATACCATACTCTGTTAATTGAATTTCTCCAAATTCTTCTTTTTTTACAATCTCATTTTCTATTAAAGAAACTTTAACCTCACACCTTATACCCTTCCATTTATTTAAATAAGCATATTTTTTAGTATTCAATTGGACCAATGCCGGTAACGGTTCTACTATTGTATGTCCCATTCGCTTTAAAAAATTATAACCCATACCATCACTACCAGTTTTTGGAGCCGCTTTAGAACCTGATGCAATAATCAATTTATCAAAAATTAAATCATCATTTATTATAAAGATCCCATTCTTATTTTGAATTTTGGTTACTAAGTAATTATATTTTATTATAACACCATGCGTAATGGCTTCATCTACCAAAATATCTCTAATAGTTATTGCTTGATTGCTTTTTGGATAATAATAACCATTTTTAATTCTTGGTACTATACCTATACTTGAAAAAAAATTCATAACTAATTGTTCTGTATTAGGATTTATAAGCTGTCCCATAAAATTAGGTGTACTGGATTCATAATGAGATAATGAATTATCACTATTCCAATAATTACATTTACCATTTCCTGTAGCAAGGATCTTTTTTCCACATTCACTATTTCTTTCTAATATCATTACCTCATTTGCCTTACTTTTCGCATTTATAGCAGCTACAAGTCCTGCTGCACCACCACCAATTACTCCAATTCGCATTAAATTCACTCCTAAATTATGATAAAAATAAAATCTATTTACTCTAAGTATATCAGTTATTTGACTAATTAGAATAAATAAATTTTAAATTCCTGCTTTCAACTTCTTATAGTAATATTGAATATTATCTATATTAACTCTTTCCATATGTACTTTTGTTAGTAGACTGATAATATTTTTCTGCATACTGATTTATATCGCTTACGCCAAAATCTGAAAACAACTGCTTTACATCACTAGGCTTTAATGACTTTGTAAGTTCGCGTGCTTTACCAACAGCAGATGTAATACAATTTTTGCCCCCTGTTGAAATGTAATCATTAACAATATCAATACCACAACCAGGGAATCTAATATCACTACTTTTTATCATATCATTTAGCATAGTCATCTTAATGTAATTTTCAACTTGAGCGTGAATATCATTTCCGGGCATATGACTATCTTCTACAATTTGATAAATATCTGAAGGTTGTAAATTTTTTGATACTCTATCACGCAGATTTCTCTTTCTGGTAACACATCCTTGAGAACCATTTAAATATCCATCAACATAATCATATCCAGATTCTTGAGGATTTCTTTCATTACACCCTGGAGGAAATTTTTTCATAGTAGTCAAAATAAACTCATCTAATAAACTTCTTTTATCCTCTTCACAAACATGAAATTCTGGGCGTTTTTCAATATGAGGCACACCATGTACTCTATATTCTTCTTCAATAAATTCATAGTATTCATCTATTGAATTTGAATTCACACACAAACGCACAGCTTGAAAAACAGGTGACTGTTGATAATAAGATTTATCTCTTCCATTAAAATAAGTTCTTTCTACATAATTTCTAAAAGAGTCAGAGCTAACTTTTTTAACATCAACATTTTGTTCCTTCATTTCCAGTATGTACCCTTGAACTATACTGGCAATCATATCACTATATGATATGTGACCATCATCATAGGCATAGCCAACCCCATGATAATTTATAGAAAACGGATGGGCATCAGCAAGTCCATCTTGCAAATAAGCATTATTATCAATCATATTTTGAAGTTTTTTTGCTGCTTCTATATTATTTAATCTTATTACAACTCCATCAGTTCTAACTCTATCAGCCACTTTAGATATATGCGGTATATTTTCATCCTCTAAATAATCAAAGATTATTTTAGAGCCTTCTCCTACATGACTATAGTCTAACGGAACATACATTTTTATGAAATTTTCATCTCCACTGGCTGAATATCCATGTTCAAAATGAACAAAATGCTTATCAGAAAATGCTAAAGTTTCTCTATTATTATAGTATCCAAGGAAATCATCAAAATACCGCGCTGCTACATCCTTATTTATATCACCAGAATCTACTCCATATCTTGTTATACATCCATAACAAAATTTCCACTGTGCCTTACTCAATTCTGTTTGAGGATTTCTTACACTCTCTTTTGTTGGAAATCCCAAATAAGCCTTTTTTAAAACCTGACTCATCATCTCTTCTTTTGGCAAATTTGTTTTCATTCACATCATCCTTTTATATTCTCTGCTATGATTATATTAAAAAGTATTTTGGATAGTCAAGCTAATCTTACTTACATTAAGTCTTAGATTTATATTTGTCGTAAAACAGTTAACTTGTCATTGATATATTAAGTAAAATACCAACTTGCACCATACTAATAAGCAATGACGAACCACCATAACTCAAAAATGGTAATGTTACGCCAGTTACTGGCATTATACCAACAACAACACAAAGATTTAATATACTTTGAATTATTATTTGAAAAGTCATTCCAAAGGCTAAATATTTAGCAAACGTATTTTTACTTTTACAAGCTATAGTAATTCCCCTATATAATAACGTAGCAAATAGCCCCGTCACAATTATAGCCCCTAACAAACCAAATTCTTCAGCTATTATTGAAAATATAAAATCTGTTTGTGGTTCTGGTAAATAGAAATGCTTTTGAATGGAATTAAGATATCCTGTACCAAATATTCCTTGCGGTCCTATTGCATATAAACTCTGAATTATTTGGAATCCAGTCCCTAAGGCATCATCCCATGGATTTATAAACGAGGTTATTCGATTCATTCTATATGGCGCTATTAATATTAATATTACAACACCAATAATACCTATAATTCCAGAAAATAGAAAAAATTTTATATCAATACCAGCTATAAATAATAATGACACTATAGATACAACTAGTATCATCCCAGTTCCTAAATCAGGCTGTAGCATTATAAGTCCAAAAACAAAAAGAGTAACAAAAAGAATGGGAAATACCCCTTTAAAATAGCTTTTTATCTGATTTTCACTGTTTGCTATATATTTGCTAGTAAATATAATTAAGCCTAATTTTGCCGCTTCACTTGGCTGAATACCAAATGGTCCTATTCCAAACCAAGACCTACTACCATTTCTTACACTACCAATACCTGGTATTAAAACTAATATTAATAAAATTAAACAACTAATTAATATTTTGTTTGAATATTTGTAATAAAGAGAAAAGTCTATTTTAGAAACAAAAAGTAAAACAGATAGTCCAATTAATAAAAATACCAATTGATACTTAACATAATGAAAACTATCATTAAATTTATAACCTGCCCATATTGATGAAGCTGAATAAATCATCATTAAGCCAAATAAAGATAATATTATTACCGATATTAAAAGTATCCTATCCATCTTTTTATGCATCATATCACCTATATAAATATATTTTTATCTTCATAAATTAGACCTATGTTATTTTTATCAACAAAAAAGCATGAGTATTTATACCTCACACTTATGTTATTAATTATTCATCTTTCCTAAAAACGCCATATAGCATTTATAAGCTTCATAAATATCAGCTTTTGAAGTTATTTCCCATGGAGCATGCATATTTAATACACCTACACCACAATCTATTACTTCTACATTGTAATTTGCCAAAATATAGGCAATAGTTCCACCACCACCTAAGTCAACCTTGCCCAACTCAGACAATTGAAACGAAATATCCTCATCATCCATTATTTTTCTTAATTTTGCAATATACTCTGCATTAGCATCATTACTATCATATTTACCACGAGAACCGGTGTATTTACAAAAAACAACTCCCTTTCCAAAATATGAAGCACTTCTAGCATCCATAGCTTCTTTATATAGAGGATCATATGCAGCATTAACATCACTTGATAACATCTTCGAATTTTTCAATGTCCTACGTACAAAAATGTCGGATTCATATCCCATTAGATGGCATATTTCAGCAACAGCATTGTCATAAAAATGTGAACACATACCTGTAGCACCAACACTTCCAATTTCTTCTTTATCAACCAAAATACAACTTGAAGTTCTTTTACACACTCCTATATCTAAAAAACTTATAAGTGATGTATAAGCACAAACGCTATCGTCCTGTCCATATGCCATAATCATACTTCTATCAAGTCCAAAATCCCTAGCACTTCCTGCTGGAACTATTTCTAGTTCAGATGACAAAAAGTCATCTTCTTCTATATCGTAGTTTTCTTTTAAAATATTCAGAATATTAGCTTTTACCTTATCCTTTTCTTCTTTAGATAACTCCATTGAGCCTATTAAAACATCTAAGTTTTCACCCTCAATTACTTTATCAGCGGTTTTTTTCATTTGATTCATACTTAAATGTGGTAACAAATCTGTTATTCCCAATACTGGATCATTAATATTCTCACCAATATTTACATCTATTGAGGTACCATCTTTCTTTACAACCACGCCATGTAGAGCTAATGGTATAGTAACCCATTGATATTTTTTTATGCCACCATAGTAATGCGTATCAAAATATGCAAATCCAGAATCTTCATATAATGGCCGGGCCTTTAAATCTATCCTTGGAGAATCTATATGAGCACCAAGAATATTAATTCCTTTTATAATATCTTCTTCACCAATTGTAAATAAGGCAACTGCTTTACCATTATTATTAACATATATTTTATCCCCAGTTACAATTTTCCTATTTTCTTTAATAAATTTCTCTAAATCAACAAAGCCTTTTTCCTTTGCTCTTCTTATTATCTCACTCGTAGCTTCTCTTTCAGTTTTAGCACTATTTAGGTAAGCCTTATAATCATCACTTATAGATTCTATCTTTTTTAAATCATCATCTTTATATTTATTCCAAGCAATCTCTTTCATATTTCCTCCCATACCATTAGTATACCATTATTTTCTTATAAAAAACAAAAAATATAACAAAAAAGAACTTCATGCAAAGTTCCATTTATAACCATACACCAAATATTATTCCAGCCATGGCAAGCACAAGACCACATACCCAAAATAATTTTACAATGTCCTGTTCTTCCCAACCTAATTTTTCAAAATGGTGATGAATTGGAGTCATTAAAAATAACTTTCTATGTAGTACCTGTACCCAAAATGTTTGTAATATTACACTTAGCGTTTCAATAATAAATATTCCAGCGACCACTAATAATGTCAATTCTCGATGTGTCAGTATCGCTATTGCTCCCATAGCAGCACCTAAAGCAAGCGAACCAGTGTCACCCATAAATATTTTTGCAGGATGAGTATTATAAATTAAGAATCCCATTATAGATCCCACTAAAATAAGTATAAATAAACCAATTTCTTCAAACCCCACCATTAGTGAAATTAAACTATAAGCTATGAAAGCTATCGCTGATAGTCCTCCTGCTAACCCATCCAATCCATCAGTTAAATTAACAGCGTTAGAAGCACCAACTAATACAAATAATATGGCAAGACCGTATAGCCAACCTAATTCAATATCTATGTGCAATGTCCCCACTACCCAACTAGTTTGGCCACCACTTTTCATATATATATAAAAGAATCCAATTGCAATTAAAACCTGCATAAACAATTTCTGATATGTTGTCAATCCTTCGTTATCAGACTTTTTAATTGAAAGATAGTCATCTAAGAACCCAATACAAGCATAACCAAGAAATACTAAAAGGACAATTCCCAAATTGGATGTATATGATATTTTGTTAGTAACTATTAAAGCCAAGGTCACCAAAACAGTTGGAATTATAAAGATTAGCCCTCCCATTGTTGGAGTTCCTTCTTTTTTTCTATGAGACTCACCCACAAAAATACTTATTCTTTGCCCAACATTTAATCTTTTCAAAGCTGGAATTAAGAAAAGTCCTAATGTAGCTGACGATAAAAATCCCAGCATGATTGCAAATACTGCTTTTGTTAGTAATAGCATTTTTTCTCCTCCATTCTTATAGAATTATATCATAATAAAAATATTATTTAATCATTTTTCGTTAGTTTACAATAATTAAATATATACTAAAGCTTATATACTTTAGCAGACTCTTGAATATTTTGTTTTTTCTTCTGTTCAGCCTCTTTCATTTTTTGAATCTCATACTCTTTTTCCTCCAATGCTTTCTGCATTTGCTCAAGGTTTGCTATAAGTTTTTTAAACTCTATATTCTCAGCATATTGAGAGAATTGTTGTGATAATTGAGATATTTGATCTTTTATTCTATTCATAGATGATTTAATATTTGCTAATATTTTGTCCATTTCATCAATATTTGTCTCTATATCTTTGATATATTCTTCCAATTCAATTGTTTTTCTCCTGTTATCCAATAATTTATTTTGCTTCATCATTCCAGAATAAAACAAATAAATAGCCGCAATATTAAACAATCTTCTTCCACTTCTAACACCAGGAATGCGCATTTGCCTTTTCATAGCCATTAAAGCAAAAGTTGAAGCCAAGGCAATTCCACTTAATTGTATGCTACTTTTTAACAAATTATTATTAATACTTATTTTTTGACCAACTATCCTAACAATTCTCTGCTGTTGAACCTGAAAATCATCCAATTCATCTTTAAAATCCTCTATAGAACTTTGTTGTTCTTTTAATTCATCAAATTTTTCGTCATCTAATTCTTTTATTTCTTTTCTTTCTTCTAAGCGCTCAGTTACAGAATCTTCAATTATCTTGATTTCTTCAACTTTTTTATCAATTGATTTAATAACTTCATATTTTGTATTTTCTAATAAAGTTGTTTCATGATCTAGTTCCCGCAATTCCTCTTCAGATAAAGCTCTTATATAATCATCATCAATTTCTATATCAGCATTTATTTTAATGCTTTCTCTATATTTTTCAAGCCTATCAATTAATTCATTTAACTTATCTAAATTTTCTTCACTAGGATTATTTTCCAATTCAAAAGCTTCTAAAAGTATTTCTTCTTCAAAGTAAGAATTTCTTAATTGTATTCTTATCTCTTTTAATTTTTCTTCATAATCTGAAACAATCTGTTTTTCTTTTAATTTTTCAACTAAATCATCAACCTTACGACTATTTTCGTCATCTAATAACTCTATATTATCTTGCTCTTTATTTTCAATATCTAAAGATTGATTTTCAGAATCTATAACAGAGTCTTCTTTAACTTTATCATCTTTTGGAACATCAGTATTCTTATTTTTAGGAGAAACATTTTTTTTATTCTTCACAGTTTTTCCTGTAAATGTATTTATAATTGCATTAATAAGCGCTAAAGGCGCAACAGTAATAAAACTAATTAACTGCTTCTTTTTAACTTTTTTTTCTAGCTCCTTTAACTCTTCTTCTGTTAATCTTTTTTTCTCGGCAGCTTTCTTTATTTTCGAAGATCTTCTTCTATCATTAGTACCGCCCTTAGCGCCTATATCTTCATTCATATTTGTCACCCTCTTTTTACTCAAAATTTTATTCTTCTATTATTATTGAATTCATAATTTCCATGATTTTATCTTGGCTAAATTCTTTTAGATTTTTAAAAGTAAAAGAATAAGTCCTATCACTATAATAGATTAATAACTCCCTAGTTTTAGAATCATTGTGTAGTAAAATACCAGTATAATCTCCCTCAATTAAATCTATACTATGAAAATTTAATTCATCAATGGCAAATTTACACAATATATAATTCTCTTTATTAACTTTATCAAAATTAAATATACTAGCTTTTTGATTAGCCTCTTTAATTTGACCAAATAAATCTATATCATTATTAATATTCTTATCTGAAATTATTCTTTTTGTCTTTATAAAACTATTATCATAATTAGAGAATCTGTGTACATATGACTGCTTTACTTTTATAGAAAAAGAGGTTTTTTCATCCTTAATACAAAGAAATTCATTTTTATTCTCCTCACAATTAAAATCTTCAAAAACATTTTTTACTTTCACATTAGCAAACTTAATAGAATTGGCTTGTTCCTTTTTATTTATTACAAATAAGTCAGTTATAATTAATCCTTTTTTTATCTTTTCTATCCTAGCAATATCTTCTTTAGAAAACGCGTAACTTTTAATTTGAAATGCTTTTACTACTAACATTGAAATAATAACTAAAATAATTGGGATAAATATATTCAGTTTCTTCATACCATTACCTCGCTATTAATTGTAACAAAAAACACAAGTATTATCTAGTATTCTTTATTAATAAATAGACCAATAGCAAAAAAAATCTATATATAAGTTAAAATTTATATAAATAAAGTCAATATTAGTAGAATAAATTATATATAATTTTTTTATGATAATTTTAATGCACTTACCCTAATCAATTATAACAATAACAGTTTAATAGTGAAATACGCAGAATAATATTGGCATAAATAAATATATAGTAGCTAATGTTATTTTAATAATAATTTTACAACACCACCATCTTCTTGAATGTCTCCTCCTGATGGAGATTGTTCTATTACTTTATTTCCACTTCCAGAATACTCTATTTTAAAGTTAACTAATAATTTTTTAGCTTCCTCAACAGACTTTCCTATACAATTTGGAACTTCATATGTTACCTTATCATTCCATTCATAATCTTTTTCTACTTCTTCTTCCTGTTTTTCTATATTTAGAACATTTATAATATCCAACAAGATTCTTCTAGCTATTGGTGTTGTAGTATACGACGATAATAATGCTGTATTCTTAGGATTATCTATTGCTAAATAAAAAACCGCTTTGGGGTCATTTGCTGGCACAACTGACATAAATGACATTATATAATTTCCAACTAAATATCTCCCGTTTTCTACTTTTTGAGCAGTTCCTGTTTTCCCTCCAATTCTATATCCTTCAATATAAGCACTTTTTCCTCCACCCTTGGCAACAACAAATTCTAAAGCCCTTCTCATAATCGTAGATGTTTCACTGCTAATTGTTTTTCTGATTAATTTTTTGGAGTTTTCCTGCACGATGGTATTAGTCTGAGATTCAGAAATGTTTTTTACTATATACGGCTTATATAAATATCCTCCATTCACTACAGATGATACAGCCGTTACCTGTTGTAACGGGGTCTAATAAATGAAACTTTTTACCGCGAGTTTCAGAAAGTGTATTTATACTTTCTCCCGTCTTAATAAAAATATCTAATTTAATTTGTTTATCACATTGTTTATGAACTATTATTTTATCAATTATTTCATTAAATACATCACTATAGCATTTATCATCTTCTAAACACTTTTCTAATGATTTTTTTATTTCATTAATTTTATTTTCAATATAATTTTTATCTTTATTATTACTCTTTAATTCATTAATTTTAGTTTGATAACTAGTTAAATCTTCATTAATCAAATCTACTTGTTTTTTATAATCGTCTTTAGATAAGTATTCTTCCATAACAAGTTCCAGTAATTTATCTTTTTTATTATTTAAAACTAATATTTTTGATTCAAAACTTTTTATTTCAATATCATTATTATTAGTTTCTAAATAGTTTTTACATTCGTTTAATATTTCGTTAAAGATAATATTTCTTCTTTTAAATAGTTTATTAAACATATCTTTAAATACTTCATCTAATTCAAATTCAAATACTCTAGGATTAGAGCAACCTCTTAAACTTTCTTTCCTATATACTTGGCATTCCCATACAGGATTATTTTTTCTCTTACCAGTACTTGATCTGTGATAAGTAAGATTATGACATCCACAATATATTTTTCCTGAATAAGTATATCTATTTTGAAATACTTTCTTATTAATAGCTCTATTCGTAAAACTATCTTGTCTTTGTTTTAATTTAATATTAGCTCTTTCCCATAATTCTTCTGATACTATTGGTGGAACATTATCATAATCTTTATATATTATCCAATCAGATTCATTTAATCTTTTCTTTTGCTTAGTACGATAATCTAATACTTTTGATTTATGT
>CADCQR010000050.1 GCA_902803685.1 uncultured Erysipelotrichaceae bacterium | reverse complement strand
TTTATGATTAGTTGTACCATTGACAAATACAAGATAATTAAAAGCAGTTACATTTTGAACGTACCAATTATTAAAGGAGTCTGTTGCTTTAATGTGTTTACCCTTTTCTGGGACTGGTAAAAGTACTCCAAACTTCCTTGTTTGCTGCATTAAATACTCCAATGCATATTGATCTTCAAGTATATCTTGTATAGATATATTGTCTTCGTTAAGTTCGTCCTTTATTTTATTTGATATTCGAAATATCTGTTCTCGCAGTTCTGAAGCACTATATTTTTTTACTGCATCTATATCTTTGATACTACCTGGATATATGCCAAATATTTTCTCATCAGCAATATCAGTCATTGTTTGTTCAGTGGCTTTTTCATAAGTAATTGTATCATTTACTATTTGATTATCTGAATTTTCAATTGAAATATCCGGCCAAAAATCTACTGAGTCGCTGGATTTTAGGCAAGAAGAACCTTTCAATTCTTTTGTCCACTCACTAAATACCCCAGAATCAATAAAATCACAATCTGCATCCACAATCATGTCTCCATCAGCATCTTTAATAATTACATCATTATGAGTTTGCTTAATAACAGCATTTTTTAAGGTTTCATTATGTAACAGCAACAGTTTTAGTCCATGTATAAAATTAACATCAACTAACCACAAGTTTTTTTGATTCTTTGAATCCAATTGGTTATAATTAATTTCTTTATCAAATGTGTCTGCATATGTATATAAACCAACTTTTTTTACGCCATAATTACTTAGTTCTTCTCTAAGTCTATTCATTTCATAATTAACAACATCAGTATATTTATCTTTACCATTTTTTTTAACAAAATCCTCTACTCTACTGTTATCACAGTGCTCTATATCTAAATAAAATGGAATAACATTATATTTGCAATTTCCCAACATTCTATAAAAATCTGCAATATATTTTATTTCAAGCTCAGCTTCTTCTTTTGTTGTTGCTTGTGAATAATAATAAAATCCATATGGAACTCCTAGTTTTTCACATTCACGTGCGACATTGGAGACCACTTCATAATAGGCTTCAGGTTCTGTTGCAAAGGAAAACTGTTTTTTTGATGTTCCTGTTGCTCCAATTCTGCATATTAGATAATCTGGCTTTTTCAATTGATTTCCATTTGAAAATAAGTTATCTTGAGTATAGTTGTTATCACTTGTGAATATTTTTCTTATATTTGTTGGGGTAGCTCCAGTTACATAATTACCGTTTTCATCTTTTATATATACATATTTTCCATAACTATCTTTAATAGGATTGCCATTTTTATCTTTTTTTAAATCTATTTTACAACTAATATCTATACCAAAATAACCCTCATATTTTTTACCACCAAACCAAGATTCTATTTGATGGCTTTCCTCTAAGCGCTGATTATAATCTGTTTCGTTATCGTTATTAAATAATGATGCTGAATTATATCCATGTTGCGTTTTGCATTGACTATATACCTCAGAATTTGTTAATCCACCGCTCATACCAATTATAGTGGACATTAGTATTGCCGATATCCTTGTTTTTAATTTTTTATATCTTTTTTTCTTTTTTGATTCATCATGTCCCATTCTTGCATTTTGCTTCTTAGTATCAGTATCTCCGCCCCTATACATTAGAATCCCCCTCTTTTTGCCACTTATTATAAAGTATTTATTTAAATTTGTAAATAGCTACTTCAGGAGATAAAAAATAGATATAGGTGTTAATCTATATCCCAATAAAATATTTTATATTTAATTTGTTTATTTGAAATCAATATGCTTTTCTTAAGCAGTTTGTTTTTTGAGTATCACTTGCTAATTGTATGGGCTCTTCTAAATATCTTTTGATATATTCCGGTACTGTAACTTCTTCAATTCTATCTCCATCTGATTTAACTTCTGGAATTTTAATTCCTAAAAATATTTCAAACCATGAGGCTATAATATGCCTATGACAAAAATCTGTATTTGGTTCATAACAAAGCAAAACAGAATTATCAAGTTCTTTGTATATTTCTTCTGGATCTAATTTAGATAATACTTGATTCCAATATTCTCTAACATAATATTTATTATTTTCTTCTTCTGATATTTCTCCAATGTTATTATGCCATACTTTCCAAAAAGATAGTTTGGGTGCAAGTTTAGGATAGCACCTTCCTTGATAACCGGCATCCCTGCCACGATTACCAGAAATAGAATATGTTATATATTTATTAGAATGCCAATTGTTATGACAACTTGTATAAATCGTATTTTTCCCTCCTAGCATATTAACTTAAGGACAAATTACTAATAGAATTATTATATAACACAAAACTCTAAAAAATTAATAGTAATTCCTATTACCACATAAATTATTATCATTTTTAAATTATTTTTAACTACTTCTGTAAATAATTTGATAATCTTTCCTACTAGTTACGCCTCTATTGTGATTGGAATAAAAAATTTGCAGAATTTATAAAAATAATATATAATACGTCCTGTTTGAGTGAGGGATAATAATTTTTGGGATTACTGAAATACTAGAAAATTTCTTTTCTAAAAAGCCACTAACTGAAAAAGAGAAATTTAAAATTTTACATTCTAAAAGAATTGATCCAAAAGTTGTAGAATATTTAATGAAAAGAATCAATAATTTATATATTGAATTTCTAGGAGATTATGAGGGATTATTGTTTGAATTGATGGCTGTAGGAAGACTTATAGGTTGGTGTTGGCAAACAACAGAATCAGCAATAGTGTTCTTAAATGATGATGATTACATAGAAAGAGGAAATCTATATATAGATGAAGCTACTCCGGAATATTATCACTCTTGGATTTGTTTTAACTATAACGGAATTGAATATGTACTAAATCATGTTTAAGTCTTTTATGTAAAAAGAAAGAGTACTCTAAAATGTTTAAACCAGATATTAAAGGAAGAGTACCTGCAAAAGAAGTAAAAGAAGAATTAATTAGACAAATAACGACTCCTAAAGAAGAAGATACCTCAGAAAAGCATAAAAGTTTTGAAAGATTTATGAGAACAGCCTTAGGAGATGCTTATGAAAAACTTAAAAGGCAAAAGGAACATGAAATAACAGTTACTGAAAATGAGGATGTAAATTCACCATTATATGGAAATAGCTCTGTGTATAAAGTCGAATTAGAGAGTGGAAAAATAAAAAAATTAATAGTCCATTATTATACAGATGGTTAATATAAAATAAATTTAAACGGTTGATAAAATTAAAGTTTAATGATATATTTTTTGAAAGAATCTAAATTAGTATGAATAAAAGGGAAAAAATAATTTGTATATCAGAAAAAAGCTTGCGTGATTGGAATAATAACTACGATTGTTTTCGACATGATTACTGGTTATACTGGAGCGTACATAATGATTATCACTGGTTTAGTTAATGACAAAATGAGCGTATTTAGTCTTGGAAATTTATTAATCCCTACTTTATCTATTGTTTTTGGTATATGTATTTTAGGATTCATTATTATTTGCAGTACTCAAAGTAAAAAAAGTAATAACCTAATAAGTAACAAAAAATAGGCAAATGCCTATTAATTAGATAAATATTATTAAATTACAACGATGGATATATTAGTTCTTGATTTTTTTTAAAAATCGTTTCAAAAATCTTATATCCTATTTTTATTTTGCAATTCAGCATATAATCCATTTCTTAATATTGTATACAAATTCATGTATTAATAGATTTATATAATATCTCATTATTTTATTGTTAAATACAGCGAAACAAAATGTCAAATCATATTAATCCATTTTAACCTAAATATAGTTTCATCCAATTCCATAAACTAATACGTTTCATTCTATAAAAAAGATTAAGTCTGGTCCATTTTGTTGTTATTGTTTCACGCTATACACTTGAATACTATTTGATATTAATTACAATTAATTGCTAAAAATAGTCACATTAATATTTCTTCAAAAATTTTTCTAATTCCTCTTCATTTTTAAATATTCTTTCAAAGATATTATATAATGAATCAGTGGCATCAAATTCGCCAATAGCATAACATTTTTTACCCATACCATATGATATACCGGCTTCAATATGCCCAAACTTCCCTGCTGGTAATACTAACAAGAAATTTTTTGATGCTTTTTCATTAGTTAAATCTTGATTAAAAATATTTAAAACAACGTCACTTTTTAATCCAAAATTCTCAAATATTTGCATTTTTTCTTCTTCTTACTGACCTTCGGTACCATAACTGTTCATCGCCTCCTCATTCTTTAAAAAGCAATAATAGTATATGCTATATTTGTCAAAAAGATCACAAATTTTTAAAATATTATCTTTGTTTCTAGTCTTTCCTGCAATAAAAAAATCATATTTATAATTCATTTACATTCACCCATAAATATTATAGTTATAGCATAAAAAAGCTAATTCGTATCACGAATTAGCTATATATCTTAAGCCGAACTATAAATGTTCAAGCATATTCTCTTATGGTAGCGAAGGAGGGGATCGAACCCCCGACCTTTCGGGTATGAACCGAACGCTCTAGCCAGCTGAGCTACTTCGCCATCTCTCACGTAAATTGATTTTATCAAAATATCCCTTTTTTTGCAATAGTTTTTTTTGACTATTTTGATATTTTATGATAACATAGTTACGCGTTAGGAGGCAAAATATGAGAAACATCTATAAAGGTCCCATGAGAGGTCTAGTAGTTTCTAAATTAGAATTAAATAACGGAGTAATAAAAACTTTGGAATATGAAACTCCAATAATAAAGAAAGATTTATTATTTTATCGCGGAAGATTAAATTCATTTATATCATTTGATTATGAAACCATTATGCCAGATCAACTGGAGGCACTTGACTTCATAAAAAATATTGCAATTCAACATAATATTACAGAAGGGCCTTATCCATTTTGTAATTATGTAAACCCTGGTGAAATTAAGTTTTCTCATCAAGTAACAAAGGAAGAATTTAAAGCGATAAAAAAACAATATAGACAAAAAAGA
>CADCQR010000049.1 GCA_902803685.1 uncultured Erysipelotrichaceae bacterium | reverse complement strand
TATTTAGGAATAGAACCAATCAGAGATGAAGATGAATATGGTGGTTTTAGAGTAACTATTCAAGTAGAATATGAGACTATGAAACAATCATTTCATATTGATATAGCTACTGGCGATCCAATTACACCAAAAGAAATAAGATATAAATATTTACCTTTATTAGGCGATTATTATGTGGATTTATATGCTTATAATATGGAAACAATATTAGCTGAAAAAATAGAAACAATGTTAAACAGATTAGAGTTGAATGGAAGAACAAGGGACTTTTATGATATTTATTTAATTTATAAAAAGGAATGGCAAAACATTAATAAAGATCATTTTAGAAAAGCAATCGATAAAACATTTACAAAAAGAGAATATAAAGGTGATCCTTTTGAAGGCCTTGATATTATAAGAAATAGTGAAATATTAAAAGAAAGATGGAATAAATATCAAAGAAACTTTTCATATGCAGAAGGAATAGAATTTGAAGATATAATGAATTGTTTAGAAATAATGATTGAACAATTTGAACCTGTAGGAGTTTAGGAGGAAAGATTATGGAACCTAAAGATATATTAAAGAAATTACATCCCAATCAGTTTTCTGATTCTAAAATAGTAGAAAAGGTTGATTGTCCACGTGAATTGCTAGATTTTAAAATTTCTTGTTTATCTGAAGAAAATATGCAATTTGATTTTGAAGGCCTTGTTAGAAAACTTATGGAGAGGGAAGTATGCCCAAATTTAATAGAAGAAACAGGACAAGCATCAGGTGGGGATGGTAAAGTTGATACTGAAAATTATCCTGTATCAAAAGATTTACAAAAATTTTGGTATTATGGCTTTAACGAAAAAAATGAAAAGTGGGCTGTGGCTATCAGCTTGAAAAAAGATTGGAAATCAAAGTGTAATGCTGATATTACAAAAATAATTAATACTGATAGAAATTATAAAAAAATCTTTTTTGTATCAAATCAAGCAATTCCTAATAAAAAGAGAGTTGAATATCAAGATAAGATGATAATGGAAACAGGAATCGATATAGTTATATGTGATAAGACATGGCTCTTAGATAAACTATTAAAGAATTCTAATGTAGATTTAATTAAAGAAATTAAGATTTCAACTCCATTAATTGAAAAAGAAATTGGGCCAAATGACTTAAAAAAGCAGAGAAGAAGAGATAAAATTGAAAAAGAATTATTAGAATTTGCACAAAGTAAAAAATTAAATCAAAAAGTGATAGATTTAGCAATTGAATCAGCAATTATTAGTAGAGATTTAGAGGAAGATGAATCAATTGTTATTGGTAAATTTGAACGGGCATCCAGATTTGCAGAGGAAAAAGGAAATATTAGAGCCCAAAGAGATATACTATATAATATGGCATGGTATTATCATTGGTGGTTAAATAATGATGTAGGGTTTGAAAAATATTATACGCTATATGAAAAAGAAGTATTAAAAGATAATAATATAGAAGAAATCATGAATCTATCAAATTTATGGATACTTGCATATACAAGGAAGAAAAGAAACAAGGAAGATGTTAAATCTAAAACTCAAAATATTCTTAAATTATTAAATGAAAAAAAAGAATCCAAAAGTAGGGTTATTCAGCTTGAAGCAGAATCCAGAGAATGTCTAATAAAAGTAATGCTAGAGGACAATGTTGATGAACAATTTAAGTTATTGTTAAAAATTGCTGAAGAGGCATCAAGATTTAAGGAATTTAATTATGTTGTTTTAGCTAAAATGATAGAAAATTTGCTAGAAGTTTATTGTGATAATGTCAATTATAATCAACTATATGATTTAGTAACTGAAAGGTTATCTGATAGAAGGCTGATATACAAAAAGCTGAAATGCATTTAAAAAAAGCAAAATTATTATCAAAAAATGATGAAAAATATAATGCTATTGTTTTATTAGGAAAATGTCTAACCTTACTATACAAAGAAGAATCAAATGGTAAATTAGTAGAGGCGTATATTAACATTGGAGCAAATTTTGAAAGCGTAGGGTTGTTATATGCAGCAAAAAACTATTATATTGCTGCTATAGCACTTTTCATGGATATTTTTTTGAAAGAAAATGATTTGGATCCATTTACTTTAAAAATTCTTGATAGAATTATTGGAATGGAAATTCATATAGGTAATGTGGAAGAATCAATAGAGTGGTTAAATATTAAAAATATATTTTTAAGTATCCTAATTGACAAAAATGAGCCATATGATGAAGAATTAGAACAAACAATATTGGAAGCAGATGCTTTTATAGCTTCTCAAATATTGGATACCAAAGTGAAAAATTTTAAAGATTTAAAAAGAATTATTTATTTATGCAACAAAAATGGATTGGTAAGTTCTTCACTCATGGCCAACTACGTACTTGGCCAATATGATGAAGAATTATTAAATGAATGTAAAAATGATAAAAAAATAGTAGATAAATATATTTCTGATTTTTACAAAGAATCGAAGATTCATAATATTTCAAGTCCTATATATAACGATAATGAAGAAAAAACAATAGAATCAAGAATATGTGGAAATAAAATTCTTATACATTATAATGGTACTAAAATGTATAAAAGATTTGCAGAATTTATATTAGGTTTATTAGAAAATACTTTTGCAACTATGACTAATAAAGGTATTTTTATGCGTGGTGATATCGTAATTGATTTGCAAGAAAAAAATACAGGTAACTTTAATGCGATTTATACATTTAATGGTATTGAGACATATACAATTGAAATTGATACAATTGATTTATGTGATATATCTATAGAAAATCATAAGATTATTTCTGATATGTTATTCAAATTATTAGCTAATATATTTGCTGTTAATTTTATTTATAAGGATGAGGGTATATTTAAAGAATTATTTGATGATGACAAGACATTTGAAAGAGCTTTAAGCCATACAAGTAGTCTTTACAACTTAAACAAAATTTTTGGTAATGATGACTATAGCGATATTCCAGATATTATAATAAGTAGAAAAAAGGAATGGTATTCTGATTTGAAAATTGATATTCCCAAAAAAGAAAAAAATAAAATATATCCATTCAATGAAGTGAAAGATATAAAATATGATGAGAAAACTGGGGATTTATTTAAAAATGTATCACATGATAATATATATTCTTCAGATATGATAAAATGTAATCACTGGGATGTAGCTAAGTGGAAAGGTATCATGTATTTGGGTGATATAAGTAATAAAGATTTTATTAAAATTGGTTTTGTGTTTGAAAATGAGGAAGGAGCAAAAAAAGTATTTCAAGATATAATTGATGTATCAACTAAAGATGATAAGAATGAAAAAATAATTTTATCTTTTATTAAAGGAGTAGATAAAAAAGACATATATGATTATAGAGTAATGATAACTGGTAAAATTGAGATTCCTGAGGGCATAAAAGAAAATGCTATTATTAATATGGCAACTCGTTTTCATCAAATGAATTGTAATAATGATAATAATATAAAAATATTAGAAGAAGTTATATCTGGCAAGAATCCTAAAATAAGCATTTTTCCTGTTATATCAAATGCTGGAAAGATGTTACCATTGTATGAATATGAAATATTTATAAAAAATATAAGTATAAAAAATGCATATGAAATAGGAAAAAAAGATATAGAAGCTGCTGCTATATTACCAACAGATAATCCAATTATTCCTGAAGACATAGAAAATGCACCCATAAAAGAATTACTTGAATTAAAAAAGAGAGTGTAAAATAAAGTGTGTAAGTTGAAAAACAAGCACACTTTTTAATATGTGATAAAATAGAAAGAAAGAAGGAAAAACTATGAGAAGTAAAAACCCAAAAAGAAATGAATTAGTAAACGCAATATTAGAAACATATCAACCTGAAACAGCAGAAGACGTACAGAATGCCCTAAAGGACATATTTGGTCCTATGTTTGAGGCAATGTTACAAGGAGAGATGAATGCTCATTTAGGTTACGACAATAATTCAAAAGAAGCAAAGACGACAGAAAATCGTCGAAATGGATATATAGATAAGAACGTTAAAACAAGTATGGGAGAAATGAACATATCTGTGCCAAGAGATCGAGATGGTTCATTTGAACCGGTAATAGTTCCAAAAAGAACAAAAGATATATCAAATATAGATAAAAAAGTAATATCGATGTATGCCAAAGGAATGAGCCAAAGAGATATATCGGATACAATTAAAGACATCTATGGTTTTGAAGTATCACATGAAATGATAAGCCAGATTACAGATTGTGTTCTAGATGAACTGCACGAATGGCAATCGAGAAGACTAAAAAAACTATATCCTTTTGTCTTTGTAGACTGTATGTATGTACCAATAAAGTATGAGTATGATGTTAAAGAAATGGCTGTGTATACAATATTAGGTTATGATAAGGATGGACATAAAGATATTTTAGGAATATGGATAAATGAAAGTGAGTCAAAACATACATGGATGCAAATATTTGATGAAATAAAGCAACGAGGAGTAGAAGATATATTCTTTATATCAATGGATGGAGTAAGCGGTTTAGAGGAAGGCGCCAAAGAAATATTTAAAGGAGTAATAGTACAAAGATGCATAGTACATTTGATAAGAAACTCTATAAAGTATGTACCAAGCAAAGATTATAAGAGTTTTACAGCCAATTTAAAGAAAATATATGGTGCGCCTAATCTTAAAACGGCAGAACACGAATTTGAAAAATTCAAGTCTAATTGGAACAAATATCCTGGCGCAGTTGATGTTTGGGAACGAAATTTTAGACACGTTCAACAATTATTTAACTATTCCAGCGATATAAGACGTGTTATGTATACGACTAATGCCATAGAAGCAGTCAATTCATCGTTTCGTAAAGTCACTAAAAAAGGAGCTTTTCCTAACGAAACAGCTCTTATGAAATTATTGTATTTACGTATTACAGAACTCTATAAAAAGTGGGATGGTTACACTGTACAAAACTGGGCAATGGTCAGAAATCAACTAGATGCTGATC
>CADCQR010000048.1 GCA_902803685.1 uncultured Erysipelotrichaceae bacterium | reverse complement strand
AATTGTTATCAAACACATAATTTCTATAATTATAGAAAATTACTAAATTTATATTATGGGGTCACGATGTCTTGACAAAAGTCAAATGAATTATCTTTAAATCTTGACAAATCTATAGCATCACCCTGCTCAGCAACAATATTCAGATTTTCACTTATTTTAGTCTTTAGTATATCAACATTATGTCTAACATATTCAATTGCAGTTACATCATATCCTTTATTCGCATAGTATAAAGAATACTTACCTGTACCAGCTCCTATTTCTAATATTTTATCATCTGGTTTTAAATATTTATCAATATATTTAATTGTAGTTAAAAACTCAACTTGACCATGTTGACTATCCAATCTTTTATCCTCATCACCAGTATTATAATAATTATTTAGTATTACCTCTCTATCCATAATATCACCTATAGTCATCATACAATAAAAAGATTAAATAAAGTATATTGTAAGACATTACATATACCCAAAAGTTAATGATTTATAAATTATTTCTAAAAATATTTAGTTATCCAATTCTTATTTTAGTATACTCATACAAAAAACTCATTTCCGTGTCAAGAAACGAGTTTAAGCAAATCAATAACTTTTTATATTGTAATATTCATCTTTCATTACTCTACAGTAACAGATTTTGCCAAATTTCTTGGCTTATCAATATCAAGTCCCCTATAATCTGCCGTATAATATCCTATTAATTGTAATGGTGGAACTACTAATATTGGTTGAAAATAATCACTTATTTTTTCTACAACGTATTTAAAATGATGATTTTTAATACTATCGTCATTAGTAATTGTATATATCATAGCATTTCTTGATGCAACTTCTATAACATTTGATTCGGTTTTATCTTTCGTATTTTCATTTGTTATTATAGCAAATACTGGCATCTTATTATCTATTAAAGAAATTGTTCCATGTTTTAACTCTCCTGCTTGATATGCATCACTATGAATATATGAAACTTCTTTTAATTTTAAGCTACCTTCCTGACATAATGCATAGTCCATTCCCCTTCCAATAAAGAAAGCATCTTCAGCTTTTTCTAGTTCTTTTCCAACACTCTCAAATATTTCTTTATCATCTAGGACTTTTCTTAGCAATTCTGGAAGTTTTCTTCCTTCTTCTATTATTTTGTCATAATCATTTTCTAACCTTTTCTCTTTGGCTGCTTTAAGCGCGATTAATGAAAACATCGCAGCTTGTAGTAAGTAAGCTTTTGTTGTTGCTACAGCAATTTCTGGACCAGCTTCAATAAATAATTGATATTTTGCTTCTCTAGCTATTGTTGATGTTTTTACATTTACAATTGCTAATGTATCTACACCTTCTTCATGAGCTTTTCTCATAGCTGCTATTGTATCTGCTGTTTCTCCGGATTGTGACACTAAAATAACCAATGTCTTTTTATCATAAAATACTTTTTTATAGCGATATTCACTTGCACATTCAGCATAACATCTAATCTCTGCCTTCTCTTCTAATAAATTTTTACCTACAAGTCCAGCATATAACGCTGAGCCACATGCGACTATATGAATTTCTTCATATTTTGAAACATCAAAAATATTATCCATATTATCTAAATATTTATTTAATGTTCTTTGTAAAACAAAGGGCTCTTCCATTATTTCCTTTAACATAAAATGCTTATAATCACCTTTATTAGCGTCCTCAATGGATACTGTTGATGTTTCTACTGGTCTATCTATTTTTTCTCCATTTTTATAAACATTTACTTCATTATTTGATAGCTCTACTATTTCATTGTCATTAAGAAGCATATATTTATTAGTATATTTTATTATAGCTGCTATGTCTGATGCTATGTAGTTTCCATCATTTCCAATCCCTACTATTAATGGCGAATCTTTTCTTACTGCATAAAGTTTGTCATTATCTTCAAACATTACTCCAAAAGCATATGAACCTTTTAAAACATTAATCGCTTCTTCTATCGCTTTAATTGGGTCACCATGATAATAACTATTTATTACTGCACAAGCAACTTCACTATCCGTCTCACTTTTAAAAGCAACATTTTCATTAACTAATTTATTTTTCAATTCTCCTGCATTTTCAATAATTCCATTATGGACAATAGTTACTTTTCCTACTTTATGAGGATGGGCATTAACTTCATTCGCTTCACCATGCGTTGCCCATCTGGTATGAGCAATTCCTAGCTTTGCATTTATCAATTCTTGTTCATTTAATTTATTTTCTAAATCTTTTATTCTTCCTGTACTCTTTATAATTTGAATGGTATCACTATTCTTTATTGCTATACCACTAGAATCATATCCTCTATATTCTAATTTTTCTAATCCGTCTATTAAAAATGTTTTAGGATGATTTTCTCCAACATATCCTACTATTCCGCACATATATATTTTCCTCCACTATAAAAAAATGTGGCGATATATATTTTGTTATAATTTTGATTTTATCCTTTGTTATATATCTAACGACTCACTATTCCGTAGTAGTATCCGCCGAATATTTCGATTTTCTACTAACCTCGTCAACTATTTAAAGTTCTGGCGCTAAAACGATTAATACAACCTTTCTAATAATTCGTTTGCATTTTATTATACATAAACTTAAAAAAAATAGCAATTTTTTATTGTAAAATGTTATCTTTTATCACCAAATAATAAGTTTACGCCTGTATTTTCTACTTTTAATAATTTTCA
The DNA here is from genome assembly GCA_902803685.1 of uncultured Erysipelotrichaceae bacterium. The sequence goes on along the minus strand of CADCQR010000048.1, from coordinate 8 downwards.
TTTTCATT